>DASUFM010000202.1:0-6109 GCA_036274535.1 Blastocatellia bacterium | reverse complement strand
ATTGCTCATTGCGCATTGCCAATTGAATCGCAGGGGCAGGATAGTGGGACAATTTGGCAAATTGTCCCACTAAAGGTGATCCGGTTTGCGATGCTATCCATTGAAGCAGTTAACTCATTTACGTTACTGTGACCACACCGTCAGGTTACATCTTCCACTGCTTTGAAATCCTTCTGTCGCCATTATCTGGTAAGCATGACTTCCCAGATTCAGGCCCAGGTTCCTCCACGCGTTAACGTGGTTGGCAAAGGTGATGGTCTGGTTGCTGCCGGTCGGTCTCTTCGACGTCCGGACGCTCCAGTACTGATAAAAAGTTCTGGTGCCATCAATGGAAGGCGCGTTGACTCGCTGGGTCCGATATATTTGGTATGTGCCGCCGTCGGTGGTAACGGTCCCTATTGACGTTCCTCCAGGCGGCCTGAAAGTGCCCCAGCTGTCAACGACGTAATATTCTATAAGTGGGTTTCTCGTCCACCCATAGAGGGCCAGATATCCATTGCCGTTCGGCTGCCAGATGCCGGCGTTGTAGCCTATTCTCCTGCTTGATGATCCTGTACTCCAGCCTTTGCCGGTAACCATATTCCCGGAACCCAGATTCCAGGTCACATCGTAATTGCCGCCAGAGCCCAATGTTATGCAGGCCGACCCGGTGTCCTTCCAAAACGAATAGAAGAAACCGCCCTGGGTCCCGGTTTGATTGCTGCATATGGTTTGGGCTTTTGACTGCTGCGTTACACTAAACAACAACACGGACAAGAATACTAGGGTGAATGGACGAATCGCTGCTCTTATCATGCAGAAGTCTCCTTTCTGGTGTTTAGCTATCGTTTCTTTCCTGTCGCTGCGTTTTGTTTTGGATGTGAACTAATGGGCCGGGTTTATCACGATTCGTCTTTGTAAGTCAATGCAAAAAACAGTTGAGCCGTCATTGTTTTATCGCGCATGCGCTAAAAGAGGACAAAATAAGGTCTTTTTGCGTTTAGCCGAGATCAGAATTATGCGTGGGCGCCGAGGCCTTTAGCATATTTAGTTGTTACATCGAATTAAAATGGCCGACAGCCATTTTGAGATGTGGTTTTGCGTCTAGCATGCAATGATTTTCTCCACGCAGCTACCCAAAGCGTCACGAAGATGATGTGGCCCCTTCGCGTTTCTTTGTGTGACTTTGTGGAGAAATCTTTATTGAGGGATTTATGCGAACACTGTTACAAGACCTGCGCTTCGCTTTTCGGATTCTGGCTAAGAGTCCCGGTTTCACTTCGATCGCCGTTCTTTCGCTGGCGCTTGGGATTATGGCGACGACGGCGATCTACAGCGTGATTTATGGCGTGGTGCTCGATCCGTTTCCTTACAAGGATGTGGACAAGCTGATGAGCGTCAAGGTCTGGGATCCGGGCCAGCGCGGCTACAGGCTCTACTACTCTACGGATCAGTTTCTGGAGATCGCTGAGCGGAACACGATCTTCGAAGGGGTGATCGCCTCCACTATCAGCGACGTCCTGTGGACTGAGGGCGGCGAGCCGCAGCGGTTGCGGGGGAATTACGGCACGTTCAACACATTTCAAGTGATGGGCGTGCCGGCGCTGATCGGAAGGACGACCATGCCTGATGACGCCAGGCCCGGCGCGGCGCCGGTGGTCGTGCTCGGATACCGTTTCTGGCAACGACAGTTCGGCGGCGATCCGAATGTGGTGGGACGGCAGCTTCGTTTGAACGACTTTGTTCGTACGGTCATCGGAGTGATGCCGAAGCGGTTTATGTGGCGCGGCGCCGACGTCTACCTTCCGATCACTTTCGAGCGCGGGCGCGTCGTCGAGGGCATCAGAGGCGTGCATCTGCTAGGGCGATTGAAACCGGGCGTCAGCGAAGCGCAGGCCGAAGTCGATCTGCGGCCGATCATCCAAGATTTGAAAAAAACAGAGCCCTCGCAATTTCCGGACAACTGGCGCGTAGGGTTGCTCTCTTTCAAGGAAACTTTCCCCAGCAGCATTCGTGAAAACCTGTGGATATTATTTGGCGCCGTTGGACTGCTATTGTTGATCGCCTGCGCGAATGTCTCGAACCTGCTGTTATCCAAAGCCGGCGCGCGGCAGAAAGAGATGGCGGTGCGAGCCGCATTGGGCGCCAGCCGGTCGCGCCTGATCCGCCAGTTGCTGACCGAGAGCCTGCTGATCGCGGTCGCCGGAGGCGCTCTGGGCGTGGCGCTGGCGTTCGGATGCCTGCGAGCGATCCTTACCATCGTCCCTCCGAACACTATCCCGGACGAATCTGAAATTGTTCTCAACACTCAGGTTCTGTTATTCACGACGCTCGTGTCGGCGGTGACGAGCGTTCTCTTCGGTCTGGCGCCTGCGCTGCACACCTCGGCCGGCGACCTGGCCAATCCGCTGCGCGAGGCGGGGCGCGGTTTGCAGGGAGGTTCCAGGCAGGCATTGCTTCGCAAAGCTCTGGTAATCGCCGAGGTGGCGTTGTCGCTGATGCTGCTGGTCGGCGCCGGTTTGATGATGCGGACGTTTATGGCGGTGCAGGACGTCGAGCTGGGATTCCGAACCGACCGGCTGTTGACCATGCGCATTCCGCTGCCGGAGCAGCGTTATCCTGATCCTGAGCGTCGCGTCGCGTTCTTCGATGAGTTACTGCGCCGCGTGAGCGCGATTCCAGGCGTGCAGGCTGTCGGGGTGAATACGGGCATGCATCCGTTCGGAAACTTCAACACGCCGGTGGAGGTCGTTGGCGCGCAGCAGGATACACGGCCGGTCGTCATACATCAGGTCAACGCCGATTACATGAAGGCCCTGGGAATCGCGCTCGTCGAAGGCCGCGTCTTCGCGGAGAATGAAGTGGCCGGTAAGAGGCAATTGGCAGTCGTCAATCAGAGCTTCGCGCGCGAACGGCTCAACGCCCGCGACGGAGCCCGCGACGGAGCCCGCGACGGAGTTGGACAGGCGCTCGGATGGACGGTTCGCATTCCGCGATTAAGGCAGCCGCCGTTCGGAGTGGCGGACGATACCTTTGAGATAGTAGGCGTAGTGAAAGACACACTCAACCGCGGACTCACCGACCAGGTTACGCCTGAAATCTATCTGCCATTCACCCTGACAGGACGAGCGGATCGGCTGGTGGCGCTCACACAGGCCGACCCCGCCGGAATTACAAAATCAGTTTTGAATCAGGTCTACTCGATTGACAGGGATCAGCCGGTTACCGATCTGAGGACGATCGATCGGGTTCTTCAGGAAGGAGTTTACGCCGGGCCGCGTTTCAATCTGGCGCTCTTCGCGGTTTTCGCCGCGCTGGGATTGACGCTGGCGGTCATAGGAGTTTACGGCGTGATGTCCAGCGCAGTGGCTCAGCAGACGCATGAGATCGGGGTCCGAATTGCGCTCGGCGCCAGCCCGGGAAATATTTCAGGGATGGTAGTGAAGAGTGGCGCGAGGCTGATGCTGATCGGCCTCGCGTTGGGACTGGTGGGCAGCTTCCTGACGGCGCGATTGCTTTCGCAACAGATCTGGAACGTTTCTCCATTCGATACGATCACATTCATCGCCGTCTCGTTGATCCTGCTCGTCGCAGGTCTTCAGGCTTGTTTCTGGCCCGCGCTGCGCGCCGCGCGAATAGACCCGATTGGCGCTTTGCGGCAGGAATGAGGAGTGTGGCGCGAGTTGTTTGCCATCGAATGAAATTACATCCATAGAAGGAGAGCGTTCGCTCTTAAACTGAAGGCTCCGATTTCTTCTGATTTCTAACAGCTGTAATCGGCGTATGTCGAGAATCGGTCCGAGCCGTGTTCGAGCGCGAGGTCGCGGCGCGCATAATCCAGGTGGACCGCCGACATCAGCAGGGTCGCGCGTTCATCCACAAGCCGCATCGTCAAAGCTTCATAATCGGCCTCGCCTGCGAGCAGTTCCGAAAGCAGGAAATGGCGGCAGGCGAAGGGCGGTATCACGCCCAGCGAAAGCCGCCTGATCAATCCACCCGGTCCGTAAAGTTCGACCGCCGGACGTCCTTCCAAACCTTGATCGTCGATATTCAGCACGGCTATCAACTCATCCCGCTGCGCGTAATTTTTGCCTTTTACAATTCGCGCGCCCGCGACGATGTAATCCGTCGCCACCCCGCCGCGAGGTTCCGCCTTCTGATAAGTCCTGGCCGAACGCAGCCCCGGACGAAAATGGGTAAAGGCGAAGGCGTTCCATTCCAGCGCCCGCACTTCGATTTTAAGCAGCGTGTGCGTCGTATCGGGTGAGACTGCGACTCCGAGGCCGCCGGCAAGGCCTGGCGTAAGCGAAAGCCGGTTGAAATCCAGCGCGCAGCTTTGGCCGGCGGACAGTCTGATTACTCCCTGATCGGTCTGCCCCGGCAAACCTGCTGACAATTTCTCATCCCTGATAGACGACCAGATCGCGTTGCCGTCGCCGTCAACCGCGAACGGGTAAAACCACTGGGCTTCTTCGATCGGCAGCCCCGCGCCCAGATAAAAGCGCGATTCCAATGTCAGGGCGCCTTTTCCGATCTTCTTCTGATGAAAGAGCAGCGGCGTGTAAAGCACGTTCTTCGCCTTGAATTGATTCTGCGCGTCGAACGGGGCGACGGACGGCCTGGGCTTGAAGACGCTCTGATGGAGCGGATGCTCGACGCTGAATCGCCCGCCAGAGTTCTGTTGAATCATCATGTATCCGAAATTCTTCACGGTTCCACGATCATTCGTGACGGCGAGCAATCCGTGATTACGATTCTGCTTCGACTCGGCTTTTTCGACTGAGGCCGGCCGCTGTGAATCGCCGGTGAAGCGATTCGAGTTCAGATCGAAGATCAATGAAGCGTGTGGCTTCAATTCATAACGCCTGATGACGACTTTTTCGCCGAAGGGGTCGTGGAGCATGATCTCGCCCGAACTGCGCTCGTCATACGGATTGAATATGCTGAAGACGCATTCGTAATCGGCGAGCGAAGGAAAGGGCATCGAATAATAATAGCTCTCGGTGTTCTGCAAATGCGGCGGGTCGGGGTGAGCGTGAACGTTATCGAAAGACGACGCGGATTGCCATTTATTGAAGGCCGAGCTGAAAAGGTCACCCGCGCGCGTCGTCCCCTTGCAGCGAGGGCGCAGACGGATTCTCATTCCGCCCCAGAATTTTCTCCCGGCCTCGCCGGCGATCAAATCGCGCGCAGCAATGACCGTCGTTCGCATCGTGGGCACGGTCAGACGCCGCGGCTCTCGGCCGGCTCCGACCGCCTGCCCCGCGGCGTCGTATAGATAAATCTCGTATTCCGTCACATCGGCGCCGTCCTGATTCGGTCGCGGGCCGGCGAAAGTGTCGGAAGTCAGAATTATCTCGGTGCGCAGGCCGCGCTCGTCATCTTCGATAACTAAAGGCGCGCATACGTCCAGCCAGCACCCGGAATCGTTTTTCGGCTCTCCCGCCAGAAGTCGCCGAACAGGCGCAGGGGCAAACGACTCGGACGCGATTGTGGCCAGAGAACAGGAGAGAGTTGATAGAAAACTGCGGCGATCTAATGGCTTCATCATCCGCTCCAATTGAGATAATGGTAATAAGAGCGGCGCCGGGAGCTCCGGCGCTCCTGAAATGGCTAAACGGTTAGAAGTTAAACCCCGCGATGATATAAGGGCTACAACCCCTGACAGGAGAAGCCATTGTTATAGTTGGTCAGATCAGCGCCAGGAAGTTGATGATGTTGTTGATCTCCTGGATGATTTCCAGGTTTATAGAGAAAAATTGAGAAGGGGAAAATAAACGCAATATTCATTCCCCAATGTCTAAATCAGACCACACAAGATTGGTACACCGATTCAGTACCGCGACCGTGAGGGAGCGGAGTCTTCGTGCATCTGAAAACCGCTATAGTTATCAGAGTATTGATTTCACTGTACTTATTAACCTAAAAGAAGGGGAATAGTCCAGGCCCTCTCCATATTTCTGAAATTTTTCCGGATTTTCGGATGGCTCGTCTCTTTATTCTCAACGCAAAGGTAGCTGTAATAGCTGTCCTTCGTATTCTCCGGCGCGGCTGAGGCGCGTTGGTTTCCTGCTACGCATGAAATCGACCTCTTCGACCACATTTTCGTAAAGCCTGTTGTCTACAGTGT
>DASUFM010000201.1:0-4319 GCA_036274535.1 Blastocatellia bacterium | reverse complement strand
TAATTGGGCCCGAGGCGAAAACGCACTTCGAGCGGTCCGCCCGGCCGCGGGTTGACGCCGAGCGGCGCCACGTCCGCCAGCGTAATCGCGCGCTGGCCGAGCACGTTCGTCGCCCTCAGCCTCTGATAGATTGCAAATGACGTCGGCAGCCCGAGCGCGTTCGATGTCGCCGTCGCGAGCACGATATTGATATTGCTCGGGTCGCCCATTCCGCTCAACTCGGTCGTCACGTTGGCCACCGCGTTGTTGAGGAAGCCCGTGAATATTCCCGCGCCGCCGCGGATCACCGTCTTGCCGTCGCTCCACGGGTCCCACGAAAAGCCTGCGCGAGGCTGAACATCTTTTTTGGATGTCGGGATGAAGAACGGTTCGTCATGAATCGCATAGCGCAAGCCGTAGCTGAGAGTGAAATTCGGCCGCAACTTCCAGGTGTCCTGGGCGTAAATACCGTAACGGTTCGTCCACGAGTTGGCGGCGGCGTCGCCGAATCCCTGTTGATAGACTATAGGCAGGTCCAGATTGAACGCCTGCAGCGAGTTGATCGGCGCCGCCAGCGCGGGCAGCAAACTCGGCTGAGTCGCTGTCAGAAACTGCGTTAATTGCGTCAATACAGCCGGCCCCAGAACCGGATTGAGGGCGATGATGTTGCCGAGCGGGATGGCCGCGCCGAAGTTGAAGCGCCCACCCATGAACGTCTCGCTCGTTGAAGTTACGCGGTTGAAGAATATCGAGCCGCCGAACTTGAGCGTGTGATCGCCGAAGATCTTCGAGAAGTTATCGTAAATGTCGTAATGCCGTTCGATCGTTTCCGAAGGCAGGAAGATGTCACGGCCGAAATTGCCGAAGCCTTCGATGTTGATTTCCGGTCCGAACGGATCGTTCGTGAAGTATCCGCCCCGCGTATAGCTGTATTGCAGCTTCAATTCGTTGAACGCGGTCGGGCTGAACTGGTAGTTCTGTGACGCCACGACGCCGCCGTTGAATCCGGTGAACTGGCGGCTGCGCGAGACGGCCGTCAGCGCTCCCGCCGCCTGGTTTTCAAAATCGCCGTCGGTCAGGTTGAAGCGCAGATAGCCGCTGCTGCGTTCGCTGAAATTATGGTCCAGCCGAGCCGAAAACTGCGTTTGCGATTCATCGAACGGGAACTGCCCGCTGGAGCTGTTGAAGAGCGCGATCGTGCGCGGGTAGGTCGCCGCCGTCGTCGTCAGCGCGTTACGCAATCCGGCCGCGATAATTTGCAATTGCTGCGGGATGCCGGCGCCGCTCAGATAGTTGAACAGCGCGTTCTGCGACGCCGTCGGCTGGAAAGTGTTCGGATCGCTGAGCAGGTTGATGAAAGCCGTGCGCTCTGAACTCAGCCGCTCGATGGCGGTGAAGAAAAACGTCTTGTTCTGCTGTATCGGCCCGCCGAACGATCCGCCGTATTGCTGGCGATTGAAAGGTGACTGGCCGCTGGGGTTGAAATCGAAGGCGTTGCGCGCGTCGAACGCCTTGTCGCGGAAGAGGCCGAACGCGCTGCCATGAAAGCCATTGCCGCCCGATTTCGATACGATGTTGACCACGCCGCCGGAAGCGCCGCCGAACTCCGCGCTGTAGCTGTTGCGCACTACCTGGAATTCCTGCACCGCCTCCTGGCTGAGAGTCGCCTGCACTCCGCCGGACGAGCCTAATGTCTCGGCTCCATCCACCTGCACCATGTTGCCGCGCCCGTTGTTGCCGCCGAAGGACAATCCCGACTGCGGAGTCTGCGCGACGCGAAAGTCGGAAGAATCGGCGATATTGTCAGCATCCGTCACCCCCGGCGTCAGCAGCGCGTAATCCAGAAAGCTGCGGCGATTGATCGGCAGGTTGGAGATCTGTTTCGCGTCCACGGTCGAGGCTTGCTCGGAGCGCGACGTTTCGACCACTTCGCCGCCCGCCACCACGTCCACCTGAATCTCGACCTTGCCCGCCGCGAGCTTGACGGGGATGCTGGCCTGCTGCCCCACCGTCAATTCGAGCCTGGTCGTGGTCGCCCCGAATCCTTGCGCCTCTACCTTGAGGTCGTAAGAGCTGGGCAGCAGGCCGAGGAAGGCGTAATTGCCCTGGCCGTCGCTGGTCGCCGACCGTGATGCGCCTTTGACCACGTCGGTCAGCGTGAGTTTCGCGTTCGGTATCGCGGCCCCGTTGGCGTCGGTCACCTGCCCTCGCAACTCCGCGGCGGAGCTGGAGGCCTGGGCGAAAGAGGTGGTGGGATTCGCGATCATCACCGCAAGAGATGCGAGCGCGATCACGGTTATTATTCCTATCCTGTGTCTCATAAGGGTATCTCCTTTGCTGGCGGCGCAAGACTGCCCCTTCGGTCGACGGAGCCGGTCCGCAGCCCGTTGTGATGAACTCAGGTCAAACAGAAAAATTAATGATTTCGTCCCAGCGCCAGGCGGCTCGGTTCTATTAGTGATGCGCAGTTATCGTGGGGGAGCGATTTGTTTCGGGACAGCAAAGCCAGCTAAGAAGGGGTTTGTGTCAAAAATCTCCGAGCCATTCTATTTATTTATGACATGAGAAATATTAGTTATCGTGAGCGAGAAAGGCAAACGCCGTCCAAATCTCACTGGGAGCGCTCTTTCATAAAGAGGGCGGGAATGGTTTTGAGAATGATCTTCAGGTCGAGCCACGGCGACCAGTTTTCGATGTAGTAAATATCCAGTTGCGCCATCTGCTGGAAAGACAAACGGTAGCGTCCGCTGACCTGCGACAGGCCGGTCAAACCGGGTTTGACGTCCAGACGTTTGCGGTGCCAGGTCTCGTAACATTCGACCTCATAGGGAATGGGCGGGCGTGGGCCGACCAGCGACATCTCGCCCTTGAAGACATTGAACACCTGCGGCAATTCGTCGAGGCTCAGGCGCCTCAATATGGCGCCCACGCGAGTGAGCCTGTCACCGTTGACGAATTTGTAACTGGGTTCTTTCGCGCCCTTGCCCCCCTTGCTTTTGATAACTCGCTCCATGTACTCGCGATGCGCGTCGTCTATTTTGACGTCGTCGAGCATGGAGCGGAATTTGTAAATCTGGAAGATGTGGCCGTCCATCCCGACGCGCTCCTGCCGGTAAAGCGCCGGGCCGCGCGTTTCCAGCTTGATGGCGATCGCGATAATCAGCCACAGCGGCGCCGTGCAGAGCAGAAGCAGCGAACTGACGACCAGGTCGACGCTGCGTTTGAAAAGCCGCGCCGAAGCGGAGAGAGGCTCCTCGAAAAGCCGCACCATCGGAACGGCGCCCAGTTGTTCGACGTAGGTTTTACGCGGAATGCAGTTCAACAGGTTGGGCACGACTCGGAACGCGACTCGCGAGCCCCGCCCGCATTTGACCATTGTGTCGAAGAGCAGTTGCGGGTGGATTTCGGGGTCGGTGATCAGGACCTCGCGGACGTCGCGCTGGCGTATGAAGCTATGCATCTCGTCGTAGCGGCCCAGCGTCGGCCATGCCTTCAACGCCTTGCTCTTCGGCGGCTCGCCGTCAGCCGTGACGAAACCGACGACCGACCGGCCCAGCTTCGGGTCGTCCGCGATCTCGTTGACGCACATCTCTGCCACGCCGTTCGACCCGACGATCAATATCGGAATGACGTTCAAATGGCGGCGTCGGTAAAATGTCTGCAGGCTGCGAATGACCGCCCGCTCGCAGATGAAGACGAGGAGACCAAGCAGGTAATAAACAATGAAGACCACCCGCGAATAGGAGAATGTCGAATAAGCGTATCCGCCGCGGAAGAAAAACGCGATCACCGTCACCAGCAGCGTCCCGATCGTGATCGCCTTGAAGATGTTGATGAAATCCTCGCTGAACGAGAACTCGCCGCGAACGCGATACAGCCCACGGTACCAGAAGGCGCCGACATGGACGAACGGCGTGAAATACAGCACGCTCAAATATGGGTCGAAGCTGGGATGAAAACCGTATGGCAGCAGGAACGAAACAAAGCCGAGGTCTATTCGGGAAGCGACGAAGACCAACTCTTCAGGGAGTCTCAGCCAGTAAGCGAATATGAATAACGAAGCCGCCAGAGCCCCGTCGAATATCATCAGCCCCACGGAGACGACTTTGATCAGGTGCTCGCTCAAAGGCCACGTCAGTAAACGCCCGCGGAGCAGCGCCGAAATGCCCGCTTCACTACCGAAAGTATTACTATTAGACTGCATGGAAGATGCCATTCTGCGCTGGCTCATTTATATATGGGGCTATGAAGGGGAAAGGCGCGAGCATCTTACGTTATGAAACGCGCGACTGTAAACACCCAATCTGCGCTTTTAAGAAAAACTGTTCCATCGCAGAGAC
>DASUFM010000200.1:0-2987 GCA_036274535.1 Blastocatellia bacterium | reverse complement strand
CGTCGTATTGCCCGATTCCAAGACCGTGCATAACGGCTCAATGTATTCGAGTTCAGTCACCACCGGAGATTTCGAGCGGTTTATTTCGCGCGATGTGGTCTCTTACATTGACGCGCATTACCGGACGATTCCAAACCGGCTGGCTCGTGGTTTGGTTGGCCACTCAATGGGAGGATATGGCGCGACGCGCATCGGCATGAAGCATGCTGATGTATTCGGCAGCCTGTACATCATGAGTCCGTGTTGTTTATCTGCACGACAAGCCGGACCTGCGAACGCGGAAATGGAGAATACGTTGGAAGCGGTGAAGACGCCCGAAGATTCAGCCAAATTGCCGTTCGGCGCCCGCGCTCAACTCGCCACCGCCGCCGCCTGGTCGCCCAATCCGAAGAACCCTCCGCTGTACCTTGACCTGCCCAGGAAAGCCGGCGCCACGCAGCCGGAGGTTTTGGCGAAGTGGGCGGCTAACGCGCCGCTGGCGTTCATAGATCAATACATCGGAAATTTGCGCCAGTATCATGCGATCTCGATAGATGTGGGTGACAAGGACGGATTACGTGTTGATACAGGCAGGCTGCACGATGCGCTCGATAAATATGGTATCGCTAACAGCTTCGAAGTGTATCAAGGCACTCATACCAGCGCGGTGGCAGTACGTTTTCAGAACTACGTACTGCCGTTCTTCAGCAAGAATCTATGCTTCGTCAACAATTGTAAGTAATGTCATCAGATTAACAGCAGTTCTTCAATTTCAAATAGCGCAAGCTCTATGAAAAAACTCCTCGTAGCAGCCACTTTCATCCTGGTGGCGGCCTTTTGCATCCATAAATCATTGGCCTTCGCGCTTGAGGGCCATATCGGGATTCATGATCCTTCGACCATTATTTTCTGCGACGGCAAGTACTACACCTACGGCACGGGCGGTACGTCACTCGTCTCCGACGACGGTTGGGTTTGGCGGCAGGGCGCCAGGCTCCCGCGGCGCGGCCTGGCCCCAGACGTTATTCACATTGGCGACCGCTATTATCTGTATATCGCCGCCAACAGTGGTCCAACGAAGGCTGACATCAACCTGCTAACGAACAAAACCCTCGATCCGAATTCCCCTGACTACAAATGGGAAGAGGGCGGCGTAGTGGCGTCCTCTGACGGGGTCGAGGACTGCAATGCGATTGACCCTGGCGTCTTTCTTGATCCCAATACCAGGCGGCTATGGCTCACCTACGGCTCCTATTTCGGCTACATCCGGCTCCTGGAGCTTGATCCCAGGACGGGCAAGCGCCTCAACCCCAATGAAAAGCCACGCAACATCGCGATCAACAGCGAAGCCTCGATCATGATTTATCACGGTGGCTGGTATTACCTGCTGGTCACGCACGGCAGTTGCTGCCGCGGGGCCGATTCGGGCTACAACATTCGCGTCGGTCGCGCGAAGAAGATCACGGGCCCCTTCCTGGACAACATGGGCATAGACATGATTCAAGGCGGAGGCAAGCTTTTCGTCGGGTCGTCTGACCGTGTGATTGGTCCCGGCCACTTCGGCCTGTTCGATCTCGGTGATGGCGTGCAGCGATTCTCACTTCACTATGAAGCCGACCTGGATCGGGGCGGGGCCAGTGTGCTCGACATTCGCCATTTGCTTTGGAAAGATGGTTGGCCGGTCGCCGGCGAGAACTTAAAGGGAGGCGCGTATCAGATCGAATCCCTGCGCACCGGGACTGCTCTTGAGCTGGCCGTGGAAGGATTTCCAGTTGGCGGCCGGCCCGTGAGACGAGGTCCGCCGCCGGGCGCGACTGGTGGCCCTGCAGGCGCGCCCGGTACTGGAGGCCCCATCTTCGCAGGCATCGGCAAACCAATCCCGACGCAAGATGTCGCTGAGGTTTCAACGAGATGGCCGGCGGGTAACATTGACATTCGCATGGCGAATTACATGTGTCAGGCCCAGCAGAAGTGGACGATTGAGCCGGTCGCCAACGCGGGCGGCTACCTTGGCTCGCCCTATTTCAAAATCACTATTACCGGGACTAACCGGACATTGGCCGCCACTGAGGGCGCGGAACTCGTCGCATTGCCCGCCTTTACCGGGGGCCCGGAACAACTTTGGCGTTTCGATCAGCTTGCGGACGGCAGTTGGCGCATCATGCCTAAAGCGATTCCCAACGCAAAAGATCCGCTTGTCCTCTCGGCTGTGGGCGGCAGTTTCGCCACCCTTGCCAGGTTCGATCCCAATGGGGAGAAACAGCGTTGGCTGCTCAAAACCCCGTGAGCCTATGTAATTAATTGCCCAGGAATTTTCATGAACACCCGCTTCATCAAACATTTCACGTTCGTCGCCGCCGTCACGGTTTCGGCGCTTCTGGCGCTTGCCGCCGACTCGGACACTGCGGCTCAGATTCCGGCCGCCACCTTGACGAAACCCGCGGCGCCGGATAAGCCGCCCAATACCGATGGCTTCATTCAGCGCTGGCTCCTGCTGGAGCCGATTGGCGCCAATGGATTAACGGACAGCGCAGTTCAGGCGGCTGTCAAGAAGGAATATTTCCCCGATCAGTTCACGGTCATACCTCACGACGGCGACAAGGCGACCGTCGGCGGCGCGGAACTCACCTGGCATGCGGTGGACACTCTGAACTACAACGTCAACCTCTTTCACTTCGCCCGCGCGCAAGGCAAGAAGACTTCCAATGTTTTGTTCTGGGCTGTAACCATTATCAATTGCCCGCGCGAGATGCGTGATGTGCGATTGGCCATCGGCTCCAACGCGGCGTCTGTGTGGTGGGTCAACGGCAAAGAGGTCATCGGCATTTATGGCGATCGCCAGGCCGTCATTGACGACGGCGTCTCAAAGCGGATCACTCTCAACAAGGGGACGAACATTGTGCGCGCGGCGATAGTCAACGGCGGGGGCGCCACCGATTTCTGCGCGCGGTTTCTAGACGCTGAAGACAGGCCGCTGAAGGGGATTACCGCAAGCCTCGGCGAGCTTC
>DASUFM010000199.1:0-4028 GCA_036274535.1 Blastocatellia bacterium | reverse complement strand
CTCGGCCCATACGTCGGCTTCGACGCAGCCGCCGCCGACCGTGCCCATCATCGCGCCGTCTTCAAAAACCAGCAGTTTGGCGCCCGTCCGCTGTGGCGTCGAACCTGAAGTGGTCACAATCGTCGCCACCGCGAGTTTCCGCTTATCGCGCTGCGCTCTGCTGATCTCTTCGTAAACCTCATTTTGCGTCAGTAATCCCATAGTGAGTCGTGAGCCGGATCAGATATTTGAAAACCCTGTGAATCAGACTTCTATCATAACGCAAGCCCGCCAAACGAACATATGGTACTATGATAGGTCGAATTACCTGAATGCGCCGATGAATAAAATGAAGTCTAAAGTTCAAAAAATAGGTTTCGTCAGCCTCGGCTGTCCGAAAAATCTGGTGGACAGCGAGGTCATGATGGGGCAACTGAAACAACACGGTTACGAGTTGACCACCGAGCGCGAGGCCGCCGACGTGATCGTCGTCAACACCTGCGGATTCATTCAATCGGCCAAGGAAGAGTCGATCAATACGATCCTCGAAATGGCCGAATTGAAAGATTCGGCGAACCTGAAGCGGCTGGTCGTCGCGGGATGCCTGGTCGAACGCTATCGCCGCGATCTGCTCAATCAATTGCCGGAAATCGACGCCGTGCTCGGCACGAGCGAGATCGAAAAGATAGTCGCGGCGGTCGATCCCGCGGCGGCGGAAGCTCAGGACGCGGCGTTCGTGTCTTCCAATGCCTGGATGACGCGGGGGCTGCCGACCTACATCTATGACGAGAACGCTCCGCGCCTGTTGTCCACGCCGAAGCATTTCGCGTATGTCAAGATCGCCGAAGGCTGCGATCACACCTGCGCGTTTTGCGCCATTCCGCAAATGCGCGGGCGATATCGTTCGCGGCGCGCCGGATCAATTTTGCGCGAAGCCGAACAGCTCGCCGCGGCGGGCGTCAAAGAGCTGGTCCTGATTTCGCAGGACTCCACGCAATACGGGCTGGATCTGGGGATCAAAGATGGTTTGGCCGACCTGTTGCGGTCGCTCGCGCGCGTTGACGGCGTTGAATGGATTCGCGTGATGTACACCTACCCGAACTCTCTGAGCGACGCGACGCTCGCCGTGATGGCCGAAGAGCCGAAGGTCTGCGACTACCTTGACATGCCGCTGCAACACGCCAGCGCCGCCGTCCTGAAGCGGATGCGGCGCGGAGGCAATCGGCAATCGCTGGAAAAACTGCTGGACCGCGCGCGCCGCTTCGTCCCGAGCGTCGCGCTGCGCACCACGTTCATTGTCGGGTTTCCCGGCGAGACCGACGATGATTTTGAAGAGCTGATGAGTTTCGCGCATGACGTCGAATTCGACCGCGTGGGCGTTTTCACCTACTCCGACGAAGAAGACACGATCGGATATGAGCTCGGCGACAAGGTTCCGGCGGCTGTGATGCGGCAAAGGCGCGCTAAGCTGATGCGCCAGCAGGCGCGGATTTCGAAACAGCGTAACAAGGCCCTGATCGGAAAGCGTTTCAGGGCGCTGCTCGAAGGCGTTTCGCAGGAGAGCGAACTGTTGCTGCAGGCCAGATTGGAATCGCAGGCGCCCGAAGTCGACGGGCATGTCCTGATCAACGACGCGCCTGAAGATTTCGCCGGCGGGCCCGGCGATTTCATAGAGATCGAAATCACCGAAGCGCACGATTACGATCTGGTGGCGCGCGTTGTTTAAACACCGAGATGACCCCACATAATCCGTTCGAGTCCAAACGCGGCAAATCTCTCAAGATCGAGAGCGCCGCTGATTTCATAGCCGTCTTCATCGCCACGGGCTTCGGCGCCGGTTTCATTCCTTTCGGCCCCGGCACCTGGGGGTCGATCGTCGGATTGTTGATGGTTTACGGATTGATCCCGGCCTTCGGCGCGGACATGGTATTTCTGCAAAATATCCTGATCGTCGCCGGTCTGGTCTTCGCCGGTCTGGGCATATGGGCGAGCGATCGCGCCGAAAAAATTTTCGATCGCAAAGACGCCAGCCAGATCGTGATCGATGAGGTATTCGGGCAGATCATCTCTTTCGTCTTCATCGCGCCGTACCTGGCCGGGTTGGGCGCTAACTGGCGCTGGTGGATGATCGCAGGATTCGGGCTTTTCCGCGCGTTCGATATTTTCAAACCATATCCCATAAACAGGCTTCAGGGCTTGTCCGGCGGGATCGGCGTGATGATGGATGACGCGCTCGCAGGCGTTTACGCCGCTGTTGCGTTGTCGCTGTTGTTGGCGCTGGCCATATAGATTCAGAAAATCATTCATTGGGAATCGGCTATTGTGTATTGTTCATTGTCATACAGGCGGAAATGGATTTTTCCACTTCTTTACAATTCAATATCAATACTCGATCTCCAATGAGACTAAAGTTCACCCAATATACTGATCAATCATCCTGCATATGCTAAACGCTGAAATAATCGCTATAGGCTCCGAGATGTTGACGCCGTTTAGGCTGGACACGAATTCGCTCTGGCTGACCGAAAGGCTCAACGCCATGGGCATCGAAGTTAAACTCAAAACCGTGGTCGGCGACGACGAGGCGCGACTGGAAGAGACCATAGGCGACGCGATGAAGCGTTCCGAGATAGTCATCTCCACCGGCGGACTCGGGCCGACTGAAGACGACATTACACGGAAAATCTTCGCGCGCGTCCTGAAACGCGAACTGATTCAGGACGGCGCGATCCTCGAAAAGATCAAAGCGCGATTCGCCCGCCGCAACATGCCAATGCCCGAAATCAACGCCCGCCAGGCGCTCGTCATGCAAGGCGCGCAAATCCTGGAGAACAACAACGGCACCGCGCCGGGACAGATGCTGACCGAAGGCAAATGCACGGTCGTGATGCTGCCCGGCCCGCCGCGCGAAATGAAGCCGATCTTCGACGCCTGGGTCGCGCCCGTGTTGAAACAGCGCGTGGGCGATCTGTTGATCATGCGCCGAACTTTCAGCATGTTCGGTCTGTCGGAATCGGCCACGGACGAACTGGCTTCGCCGATCTACACGCAATACCAGAACCCTTCGACGACGATCCTCTTCAAAGACGGCCAGATCGAATTGCACCTGACGGCCCAGGCGCCCAACGAGGCCGAGACACTGAAGCTGCTGGACGAACTCGGCGGACGGCTCCATGAAGTCCTCGGCGAATACGTCTTCTCACGCGACAATGAAACGATCGAAGAAGTTGTCGGTCGATCGCTCAAGCTGCGCGGCTACACGCTGGCGACGGCTGAAAGCTGCACGGGCGGATTGCTCGCCGGACGAATCACCGAAGTTCCGGGCAGTTCCGAATATTTCCTCGAAGGGGTCGTAAGTTATTCGAACGAGGCCAAGGTCGATCTGCTTGGCGTGCCGAAGGAGTTGATCGAAGCTCACGGCGCCGTGAGCGAAGAGGTGGCCGGCGCCATGGCCGAGGGGATCCGCAAACGCGCGGGTTCGACTTTCGGCATCGGCGTCACCGGCATTGCGGGGCCGGGCGGAGGCAGCGAAGAGAAACCGGTCGGACTGGTTTACATCGCGCTTGCGGACGATTCGCAAACCACTACGCGCAAATTCATTTTCCCCGGCGACCGGCAATTCATTCGCACGCTGTCGGTCAATGCGGCGCTGGATATGGTTCGACGCCGGATCAATTAGATGTCAAAAGCGGAGAGAAAAGAGCTTCGGCAGGCGGTGAAAGAAACTCTCTTTCGCGAGTGGGATCCGATTGGGATTAACTCTAATCCCGCCTGCAACCACGAATACGATTCGTATGTGAGCGCAATAGTTCGGCTTCTGCAGGCTGGAGCTGACGAATACAAAATGACTGAGCATCTTAGCGACTTGCGATGCGTCAGTATGGGATTGAGCTTAACAAATGATGAGCGAGACCGCCACATTGCCAGGAGGCTGATAAACCTTGTCAGGTAGAACCAGATCAATGTCGCAGGCTGTTTGTGCGGTGATATTTCTTATGGATTGTTCAGGGAACGCTGCCGAAAGGATGGATAGGTGGAACCGCTTATGC
>DASUFM010000198.1:0-4672 GCA_036274535.1 Blastocatellia bacterium | reverse complement strand
CGAGGACGTGGATAAAGGAGAGATTCTTCATTGCGAAGAATGTGAGGCAAGGCTTGAAGTCGTCGGCCTTGATCCGATTGAGCTGGACCTCGCGGCCGAAGAGGAGGAAGACGACTATGATGAGGACGAAGAGAGATATTGACGTCCGATCACAGGTGTTTTTCATGAAATCGCTATTCGGATATGCGCTTATTTGCGCGCAACTTCTGGCTGTACTTGCGCTCGCTCCCGCGGGCGCGCGATCCCAAACGCAAACCGGCGCCCTTAAGGGCAGAGTGAAAGAGCGCAATGGGAAGGCTCTTGAAGGCGTGATAGTCCGCGCGACCAACGCTGAAAACAAGGAAGACAAGCGCGAAACGAAAAGCGACGACAAGGGGGACTTCGAATTCGCTGCGCTCCCGGCGGGTCGTTACTCACTTTCACTCGAAAAGCAGGGGTATAAAACTTTCATCTCGCGCGAGCTGGAAGTCACAGCCGGCGAAACGATCAAACTCAGCAGAGTCATCGAACTCGCGCTCGAAAGCCCGCCTTACGCCGTTATCCGCGGCGCGGTCTTTCAGGGGCAGGGATTCACCTTGCGCAACGCGACGGTGAAGATCGAAAGAATTGACGGCGATAAGAAATTCAAACAGGAGACCGTCTCACATGACGGCGGCGAGTTCGCTTTCCGGTTGAAAGCGGAGAAGGCTAAATACCGCCTCACCGCGACCGCCCGAGGATTCCAGCCCTCTTCCATAGAAGTCGAAATTGACGGTGATGAGGCCAGAAATGTGGCGTTGACGTTACAGCCTGCCAACTGAAACCTATAGTACTTATTCATCAGAATCAGCCAATGGACTGCCAATTGCAAACTGCAATGGTATGAACATTGAATACAGAAAACTCACAAATAACCATTGGCGATTCGGATACGCTCTGTTGTTCGTGGCGTTTTGTCTGATAAGTCTGCCGGCGATCGCCCTTCCTGAAATTACAGTGTTTGAAGGGCGGGCCGAGCAGAGAACACGGCGGGTGGCGGAAGAGATTACGCGAGTAGATCAGGCTTCCTCGAAGAACCTTCCCGAGAGCGGCGGATTGATCGCCGCCAATTCTGAAGCGAGGATCGACGCGTTGAGCGCAGTCGGCGTTGCGCGCGTAGACGTGAATCTGAGCAGGCAAATGTTGTCGGTCATTGACGGATCCGGCAGAGTCATGAAAGTTCTGCCGATCTCATCAGGTAGTGGGGGATGGTACGTTTCCGAAGGCGAAAGGCGCAGGGCCGTCACTCCCACGGGGAGCTTCAGGGTTTATCGTAAAATCCCCGGATGGCGCAAAAGCCCATTGGGGTTGATGTATTATCCGGTTTATATAGTCAGGGGAATAGCCATTCACGGCAGCCCTTACGTGCCACGCAGGCCGGCTAGTCACGGATGCATCCGCATCCCGATGTCCGCGGCGGTGGCGTTTTACAATTCGATGCCGCTCGGGACTGTGGTGAATGTTCATTACTGAACTGAAGGAGCGCGGTTGTCCAGGAAACTCCCGGGTTCCGCAGGGGCGACCTTGCAGAGGTCGCTCCTCCGGAACCCGGGAGAGATGCGTCGTCCAAAGGTTTACCGACTGTACGGACTTGCTCAGATATCGCCTCGGATTCAAACATACAGATTGCCTGAACCAAGCAATACACGATGACCCTCAATCAAACGATACTGTGGCGCAGGCTGGACGCGCCGGGACATGAATTCGCCCAACTGTTTTTTGAGGACGCCGTCTGGCGTCTTACGGGGACAGCGATCTTTGCGTTCGACAATAAGCAACAAGGGCGGCGCCAGGGGCCGCAGCGCCAGCCCGCGCGATTAGATTACCTGGTAGAGTGCGGAGCCGATTGGCAAACACGATCCGCGCGCGTCTCCGGCTGGGCCGGAGACGAGACTATCAGCATTGAAATATCAGTCGATGAATCTCAGCGTTGGCGTCTGAATGGGATAGAAGTCCCTGACGTGGAAGGATGCGTTGATATTGACCTGAGCTTCAGCCCCTCGACCAACCTGCTGCCCATTCGCCGCCTGCGATTGAACGTCGGAGACGAAATCGCGGCGACGGCGGCCTGGCTGCGCTTTCCCGATTTCAAACTCGAACCGCTCGATCAATCCTACCGCCGCGTATCCAACTCGGGCTATCGCTACGAGTCGGCGGCCGGGAAATTCGTCGCTCAGCTTTCGGTCAATGAGGCGGGGTTCGTGACCGGCTATCCGAACTTATGGGTTATAGAAGCGCCCGCCTGGTAAGAAGTATTGTTATTTCAGAGCCAATTTATTGACGCTGGTTGTCAGACGGGCTTTGTGGCGGGCCGCCGTGTTGCGATGCAGGATGCCCTTCTGGACCGCTTTGTCGATTATCGAAATAGTCTGGGCGTGCAACTCACGCGCCTCGTGCAGGCTGCCGGCGTCAAGCGCGGCGCGCAGCTTCTTGATCTGAGTGCGCAAACGGCTGCGGTTGGTGGTGTTGGCGGCGTTTCGGCGCGTGTTCTGGCGATCGCGCTTCTCCGCTGATTTATGATTCGGCATATTTTTGAAAGCTCTCCTTGCTGTTTACCGTGAAAACTCACCTCATTTTTGCAAAGCGCGAAGTATAGGGACGCGACGGCGCGCCTGTCAAGCTGGCGGAGGAACACAAAAAGCGCAAAACTATCAATAAAATACTTCTTTGCGCTTTTTGCGTTTGCCAGACCCCCCTTGATCTCGGCAATCGAGGATTTTTACAGCTCTCTCACCCAGACGTTCCTGAACCGCACTGGATTGCCGTGATCCTGCAGTACGATAGGTCCTTTGCCATGCTTGGTATAGGTCGGAAAGACCGGTTCGTGAGTGGTCGCGCCGTAGACCTCCGAGTGGTCCTGGATCAGGACGCCGTTGTGCAGCGCGGTGATCGTGGCTTTCTTCTTGACTTTGCCCTCGTCGCCGAAGATCGGCGCGTGATAAATGATGTCGTAGGTCTGCCATTCGCCGGGCTTGCGAGATGCGTTGACCAGTGGCGGGTACTGTTTATAAATCGAGCCGGCCTGACCGTAAAAGTAAGTCTTGTTGTTGTACGAATCGAGTACCTGGACTTCGTAGAGGCCTTGCAGGAAGACGCCGCTGTTGCCGCGCCCCTGGCCTTCGCCCACGACCTCGGCCGGCGTCGCCCATTCGATGTGCAATTGGACGTCGTTGAATTCCTGCCTGGTTCTGATCGGCCCGGTTCCGCGACTGACGATCATCGCGCCGTCCTTCACTTCCCATTTCGCCGGGCCCTCGCCATTGACGCTGACCCATTTGGATAAATCTTTGCCGTCGAAGAGAACGATGGCGTCCGAAGGCGCGCGCGTCGCGTCGCCGGGATCAATAATTTTCGGCTCGACCTTCGGCTCCGGGATCTGATAAGCGGCGCAGTAACTCCAGACTGCCGCAGCTCCGATAACGATTGCAAGGCTCGCAAACATCGCGAATCGAGCGGACAGGGTTCGTGTGAGCATAGGTTTCTCCTTGTATTCAGTTGATGGCGTCGTAAATCAAAACTTTCGACCAGAATGGAGCGCACTCTTCTCTGAATTTGTCGTGAACGGGGTGAACCTGATACGCCTCGTGCCCGGCGTCGTCGTCGAAGATCACGATCAATGCGCATGAGTAGGAACGATCGATGACGGGTCGGTCGGTCGAGGCGGGCGATCCTACGAAGCCCTGCCGCACGCTTTCGATGGTGGTCAGCGCGCGAGCGCCTTCCCAGAATTTCGCGCGCTGCTCCTCGGTCAGATCAGGCTTGAGCCAGAAATAGACTGAATGAACGAACATATTTTTACGTCCCACATCTTTCTATTTGATTTTTACAGAGTTGGTTACCGGATTCGGGCGCCAGATTTGCTTGATTGCCGCGCAGCCGGGCTTGCCGGCGCGTGTTGAATACTGCACTACAAGAAGATTGCCGTCAATCCGAATCCAACGCGCGCCGGATCAACCCACGCTGATCGTCGCTCAGACCATTGGGCGGCGAGTTTGGATCGAACCACTCGGCGCGGGTGATCTCAAAACCCTGTGGAATCGGGATTCCTTTGGGAGCGCAGCGAAAGATTATCTCGACTTGCCGGTACTTTTGAAGCGTGCGGATGAATGCGACGCCCGCGATTTCGACCTCGAGGCCGATCTCTTCAAGCAACTCACGGCGGAGCGCCTCTTCGGGCTGTTCGCGCGGACGCATAAAGCCGCCGGGAATGCCCCAGCCCGCGCCGGGCCGAAACCGGTGATGGAGCAAGAGGACGCGCTTGCGCGAATCAACCACCACCGCGCCCACAGTAACCGTAAATCGTGATTCGGTCAGCAGCGGGCCCAGGCGCCGCGTCCATTTCGGCGCGCGCCGCCACAGAGCCGCAAAGATTCGCCTCAGCATATTTAGACGCTTTGATACAGTACGGGGAGCGTCAACTCCCCGGATACTGCTGGCAAACTCCTCAGCGCCGGAGGCGCGACGGAGATTAGCCGGTGGTGGAGCGAAGCGCAACCACCGGGACAGATTCACCGAGATATTTTGCGTCCCGGCAGGGACGCCGGACTTGCTTTGATTATTGTGCTGATCCTGGTCCGGCGCCCTTCCAGGGCGCCGCTCGTGAGCGACAAGTTTCCGGCGGCTACGCTACGCCACCGGCTAATCTCCGTCGCGC
>DASUFM010000197.1:0-5047 GCA_036274535.1 Blastocatellia bacterium | reverse complement strand
AAAGACCAGGAGGTCTAGCGGTGACGGCGTAAAATCATAATTATCTTTGAGCATGGCGTTCTCTCTCGTTCTATTCGCGGCGCTGCAAAGATATATCTCTAATGGAAGTCCGGCAACTTTTTAAGCGATCTCCTCCGGGGCGAGAAATAACTTTCCTGAGTTTGCCAGCGGTATCGCTTGGAGCCGCTTTGGTAGTCTACTTTGATTTCGCGGCAATGATCGGAGAGAGAACCATCCGGCCCCTCTGTCCGGGAAATACATAGAATCCAAGATGACTACCAAAGCGGCTCCAAGCAGCCGCACTCCAAAGGCTGCCGCCATAATCAAGCGATTACGTCACTGAATAGGCAAGACCGATGGCTATTCCGACGCAAACAACGAGATTCCGTTTTTGGCTATGGCTGATTCGCATCATCGGCGTGATCGTGCCGCGCCGGTTGCGCGCGGATTGGCGGCAGGAGTGGGAAGCGGAGTTGAGATATCGAGAACGGCTGTTGGCCGAATGGGATCGGCTCGATTGGCGGAACAAACTCGAACTGCTGCGGCGGAGCGCGAGCGCGTTCTGGGACGCGCTCTGTCTGCAGCCCGAACGATGGGAGGACGAGATGATTCAAGATTTGCGTTATGGCCTGCGGATGCTGCTCAAAAGCAAAATGTTCACGCTGGTCGCAGCGCTCTCGCTTGCCCTGGGCATCGGCGCGAACACTGCGATTTTCACACTGATCAACGCGATGACGCTGAGAACGCTGCCGGTCAAAGACGCCCGGGAACTGGCGATCTTCTCCACCATCGGGGAAAAGGGGCCGGGCTACGTCTTCAGCTACCCGCTCTACGAGATGTTTCGCGATCGCAATCAATCCTTCAACGGCGTAGTAGCCGGCTCCTCTGTGTCGCGCTCCCGGTTGATAGTGAACGAGAGCGGCGCCGTCGAATCCGCCCAGCAACAACGCGTCTCCGGCAATTTCTTCTCGACGCTTGGCGTGAACGCGGTCGTGGGCCGTATATTCACCGAGGCGGATGACAACCCGGCAAGCGGGCAACCGGCGGCAGTCATCAGTTACGAATTCTGGAAGCGACAGTTCGGTCTCGATCCCGGCGTAGTCGGACGGAAGATCACAATCAACGACACTCCGCTCGTTATCGTCGGAGTTACGCCGCCCGGCTTTTCCGGATTCGAGGTTGGCGCCAGGCCGGACCTCTGGTGGCCAATCCGCATCCTGAATGATCCGGGCTTGAGCCGGAAAACTTCATTATGGCTTCGTGTGATGGGGCGTTTGCGACCGGGCGTGAGCGTGGCGCAGGCGCAAGCCGAGATGGACGTGATTTTTCAGCAAAATGCCGCCCAATCCGGCCCCGGGTCCGGTCCAATGCCTGCCGGGAAAAGTCCAACGCCTCCGGGGAAAAAAGGGAAAGGGGACTTTTACGGAAACGGCGTCAGGCTTGAACCTGGGAGCGCCGGCTATACGCTGCGTAATAAATTCAGTCAGCCGCTGTGGGTCTTGATGATTACCGTCGCGCTGGTATTGCTCGTCGCCTGCGTAAACATCGCTAACCTGCTGCTGGCGCGGGCCGCGTCGCGGCGCAAGGAGATAGCGGTGAGGCTGGCGGTCGGCGCTGGCCGCCTCAGGCTGATTCGCCAGTTGCTTACCGAGAGCCTGTTGCTGGCGATGATCGGCGGCGCCGCCGGATGGGTTTTCGCGCGATTGTTCACGCGCGCGCTGATTGGCTATCTGCCGGAGCAAACCCAAGTCGCGCTCGATATCGCGCCTGATACGTGCGTTCTCGGCTTCACGCTGGCAATTTCAGTCCTGACCGGTTTGTTGTTCGGCCTCGCGCCAGCGTGGCAAGCGACGCGGGTCAATCTGACTGCTTCATTGAAAGACCAGACCGGCGCCAGCGCGAGCCGTTCGCGCCTGGCGCTCAACAAACTGCTGGTCGTCACGCAGGTGGCGCTCTCGCTCTTTCTGCTCATCGGCGCGGGACTTTTCGTGCGCAGCCTGCGGAATTTGAGGAACCTCGACACCGGGTTCGATCACGAAAACATTGTGCAGTTCTCGATTGACGCCGGCGGCGACTATGACACAGCGCAGCGCGCGAACCTCTACAAGCAAATGCTCGCGCGCCTGGAGGCTCTGCCTGGCGCGCGCTCGGCCACCCTGTCTGACTACGGCCTGCTGAGTCCCTACGGCACGCTTTCCGGCGTAACGCTTCCAGGGGACACGAAGCAGGTTTATGAACATCCGATTTGTCGGGCGTTGAGTGTGGGGCCGCGGTTTTTCGAGACGATGAAAATGCCCATCCTGGCCGGGCGCGAGTTCGGCCCCCAGGACGAGAGTCCGGCGGCACAGGATAATCAATCAAACTCGAATGCGCAGCGGGGTCACATCATCATCAATCAAAAGATGGCGCGTTACTTCTTCGGCGATGAAAACCCTGTCGGCAAGCGCCTCATACTAGGCAGGCGGGAGCTTGAAATCATCGGGGTTGCGAAAGGCGCCAAGTACGCCTCCTTGCGCGAACCGGCGCCGCACACCTTCTACCTCTACTATTTCGAGCAACCTGAGAAGAACATGACACTTCATCTCCGCACTGTCGGCGCCCCGATCGATTATGCGGGGACGGTACAACGTCTCGTTCGGGAGATCGATCCACAATTGCAGGTTGTCGAATTGCGGACGATGACGGACGTGGTCAACGAATCCCTCATGAATGAGCGTTTTGTCGCGCAAACCGCCAGCGCTTTCAGCCTGTTCGCGCTGCTCCTGGCCTGCGTCGGATTGTACGGAGTGATGTCATACGCGGTGTCGCGGCGGACAAATGAAATCGGCATTCGGATGGCGCTCGGCGCGCTCCCCGGAAACGTTGTCAGGATAGTGATGCGAGAAGCGCTGTTATTGGTTGTGTCGGGCGTGGGCATCGGACTTGCGGCGGCGAAGGCTACGACGCGATTGGTTTCTTCATTGCTGTTCGACCTGACTCCGACTGATCCGCTGACCATCGCGCTGGCCACGATATTGATGATCGTAGTGGCGGCGCTGGCGAGTTACCTGCCAGCTCGCCGGGCGTCACGCATAGACCCGCTGGAGGCTCTGCGATACGAGTGATTTTGATTGCGCCGACTAAACACGTAGCCGATGTCTGAACAAAACAAAAAGCCTTTATCAAGGCCTCATCTGTGGCTGATCGCATTGATCGGCGTGATCGTGCCGCGCCGATTGCGCGCGGACTGGCGGCAGGAGTGGGAAGCGGAGCTGCGATATCGCGAACGGATGCTGGCCGAATGGGACCGGCTCGACTGGCGGAACAAACTCGAACTGCTGCGGCGAAGCGCTAGCGCGTTCTGGGATGCGCTCTGTTTGCAGCCTGAACGATGGGAGGACGAGATGATTCAAGACCTGCGTTACGGCGCGCGGATGTTGAGAAAGAATCCGGCATTCACTCTGGTTACAGTGATCTCGCTGGCCGTCGGCATCGGCGCGAATACGGCGATTTTCAGCCTGGCGAACGCGGTGTTGTTGCGGCCTCTGCCTATCCCGCAACCAGAGCGGGTGGTGACGATCACATCGGCCCGCCAGGCTTTCTCAGTTTCATATCCTGCCTACAAAGATTTCCGCGACCGCAACCAGGTTTTGAGCGGCTTGTTGTGCTGGGGCGAATTGCCGCTGAACCTGGGACTGGACGAACAGACCGTACAAACCTCGGGCATGCTGGTTTCAGGCAATTATTTTTCCCTGCTGGGCGTTCAGCCGGCGCTGGGCCGCTTCTTCGCTCCCGAAGAAGATCAAAAGCCGGGAACGCATCCGGTGGCGGTCATCAGCTACGGGATGTGGCAGAGGCGCTTCGGCGGTGATCAGGGAATCATCGGAAGGGTAATCGCGCTTAACGGACATCCGTTCAGCGTCATCGGAGTCGCGCCACGTGGTTTCACGAGCACGCTGCCGGTTTACGCGCCCGAAATCTGGGCCCCGACGATGATGCAGCCACAGCTCATTCCGCAGGCCAAAGACATGCTGGAAACGCGCGACGCGGGAAGATTGCTATATATGGTGGGGCGGCTCAAACCCGGCGTCACAACCGAGCAGGCCGAGGCCGACCTCAACGCGATCGCGCTGCGACTAGAAGCTGACAGCCAGGCGCGACGGGCGGAGAACCGGCAAGAAGAAGGCCGTGGCCTTGGCCTGAAACTGATGCCGGCGGGTTCGTTCCCTCCGAACATCCACATAATCTTGATCGCCTTTTTAAGCCTGTTTCTGGCCGTCACCGGCCTGGTACTGCTTATCGCGTGCGCGAATTTGACGAGCCTGCTGCTGGCGCGGGCGCTGGCGCGCCGCAAGGAGATAGCGGTGCGAGTGGCGCTCGGGGCCGGCCGCCTGCGCATCCTGCGGCAGCTGCTGACCGAAAGCTTGTTGCTCTGTTCGTTGAGTGGTGGGGTTGGACTGTTGCTCGCGCTGGGAATCAATCGGTTGCTGATGACGTTCAAACCTGAAGCCGGCCCGCCGATCGCGCTCGACATGAGCCTCGATCTGCGGGTGCTGGGCGCGTCTCTGGCGCTCTCATTCGTTACCGGGTTGCTGTTTGGACTTGCGCCGGCGTGGCAGGCTTCTCGGCTGAACGTCGTCGGAGCGCTGAAGGACGATTCACGCAGCCCCGGTTATCGCGCCTCGCGATTACGCAACGCGTTTGTCATCGGGCAGGTGGCGATGTCTCTGCTGCTGCTTGTGTGCGCGGGACTGTTTTTACGCGCGTTGTCGGAGGGGCGGAAGCTATATCAGGATCTAGAACCGGAGCGAGTGCAGACCATGACGTTCGATCCGGGCTTTATCGGATATGACGACGCGCGTGCGCATGAGTTTTACCGCCGATTGCTGGCACGCGTGCGCGCGCTGCCCGGGGTCGAATCGGCGAGTACGGCGAACACAAACCTGGTTGGAGAGCGCCGGACAGGGCCTCTGGCCGTAGTCCGCGGGGGAACGGCCAACCCCGGTGATTTACCGCCGGTTGATCAGATCGTCGTCTCGCCTGGCTATCTCGACACAATGAAGGTTCG
>DASUFM010000196.1:0-13566 GCA_036274535.1 Blastocatellia bacterium | reverse complement strand
ATTGAAAAACCGATGTCGCGGCGCTCGTGGCTGCGAGCCGCCGGCTGCGGCTTTGGCTATTTGAGCCTGTCGGCGCTGCTGGCCGATGAATTCCAGGCGCTGGCAGCGGATAATCCGCTGGCGCCTCGCCCGCCGCATTTCGAACCGAAGGCAAAACGCGTGATCTTCCTGTTCATGCATGGCGGCCCGTCTTCGATTGACACATTCGATCCGAAAGAACGACTTGTCCGCGATCACGGCAAGCCGCTGCCAATTAAACGGCCGCTCGCGTTCGCCGACGGGCCGGTCGGCCCATTGATGAAGCCGCTGTGGGAGTTCAAAAACAGCGGAAAGAGCGGCATCCCGGTCAGCGACCTCTTCCCGCACGTGCGCGAATGTGTTGACGATCTTTGCGTCATCCGCTCGATGGTCGGTGAAGGCGTGGATCATGGGGCGGCGCTGCTGCAGACCTTCACGGGCACTTCGACATTTATTCGACCGAGCATGGGGTCATGGGTAGTGTACGGACTCGGAAGCGAGAATCAGAACCTGCCCGGCTTCATCACCATCAAGCCCGCGCTTTCGCACGGCGGCGCGAAGAACTGGTCGTCGGCGTTTCTGCCCGGAGTCTATCAGGGCACGGCCATAGGCAATTCCGGCCTCAAAGTGGAGGACATCAAACATGAGCCGATCGAATATCTGATCGGCAAACATCTATCTCCTGACGAGCAGAGCTACGAACTGGAGATGCTGCGGAACGTCAACAACCGTCACAAGGATTTGCGCAAACATGACGCGCAGCTTGAGGCTCGCATACAGGCCTTTGAACTCGCGTTCCGTATGCAGTCCCAGGCCCCGGAAGCCTTTCAGGTCGAAAAAGAATCCGAAGCTACCAAGAAACTTTACGGGCTGGACGATCCGATCACGCAGGATTTCGCCTGGCAATGCATACTGGCGCGCCGGCTGGCCGAGCGCGACGTGCGCTACATTCAATGCACGCACAGCTACAAATGGGACCAGCACAGCGACCTTTACAACATGCACACCAAGAACGCCCGCGAAGTCGACAAGCCGATCGCCGGGCTGTTGAAAGACCTGAAAGCCCGCGGCCTGTTGAAAGACACGCTGGTCATCTGGGCCGGCGAATTCGGCCGCACGCCGGTCAGCGAGAGCGGCGACGGCCGCGACCACAATCCTTACGGCTATTCGATCTGGATGGCGGGCGGCGGGGTCAAAACCGGATTCGTTTACGGCGCCACGGACGAAATCGGCTATCACGCCGTCGAAGACCGCATGCACATTCACGATTTCCACGCGACCGTGCTTCATCTTCTCGGACTCGATCACGAACGTTTGACTTATCGTTATAGCGGACGCGATTTCAGGCTGACGGACGTAGCAGGGGTCGTGGCGAAAAAGATCATCGCCTGATGTGTCCTTCCCCTGTAAAGATACAGAGATGATGAGAAAAAGTTTTCTGCCAGGACTTGCAGCTTTCACTTGTTTGACTGCTATTAGCACAGCTTGCAGTCATTCAAGCCAGATCCTTGTTTCCTCTCTTTCTCCCCAAGGCGAGTATCGAGTTGAAGTCTCGCAGGAAAAAGGGAGATTCGAGAGATTCGTTTATCTGAACGCCTATCGCGATGGGCAAACCTTTGTTCGAAACAAACTTCTTTATACAGGCGATCATTTCGATGAGGAATTCTCGGATCTTTATCCCAATTATTCATGGGTGTCTGATTCCATTTTGAAAATAGGTAAAAGTGTGGCCGAGCCCCAACCGAATAAGGTTACCATAAAGAATGAAACCCCGAATCAAATCAGCTATCTGCTCATAGAAACCTATCAAGACAAATATGTCCTGTTTGACGTGGCGCCGGAAGCCGCCATCAACCTCAAGTTCCAATTCATCGGACAGTTTTCGTGTCAAGGGCGATTTGCCGCATCAAATAAGTTGTTTGGAAGCGCCGTGAGATTAATCAATGATGCGGAATGTGAGATGCTGGGAGATTTCTCAATCCGTATACAAGAAGGGGCTCCAATAATCGAGAGCCCGACATTACAGTTAAAGAAGACCCCTTGTTGCGCTGTAGACAGACCGGACATCAATCACGAATAAATGATTATCAAGCCACGGAGTATTCGGTGTATGGCCTGATGTGTGGCGGTTGGAAGCCCAGCACAATATCGGCTTTGGGGATACCTGCGTCTTCTAAACGTTCGGCAACTCGCAGATCGGTATTGTCAGCCTGAAGCCAAACCTTACCGTCGATGATCTCCAGGCTGACTACCGGCCCGTGAATGCGCAGCGAACCATCCCACCCTTCCCGCAGAATCAGGTAATAATCAGACTGGCGATCAAAAACGGTCTTGTCTCGCAGCCCCGGCGGCGCGCTGATCGCCTGCTTCGTTTGTTCTACTATTGCAGTCAGTTCACGTTCGATGATGTTGCGGTATCGCTCTACCTTATCCATTGCTCAACCTCCTTCTGGTCGGCATTGAAAACCAGAATGCTGACGTTCACGTCCGCGCGTACGATTTCACCCTCCGGCTGCTCGAAAATTGCGGCATAAACGTCGTTACGAATCGCTAAAAACAGCTTACGCGCTGGGTCCACTGTTTTCAACACTGAACGGTAAAGCACAAACTGGCCAAGCGCGTTTTCCAGATCGGCCATTGCCGATGCGCCAACGAAACTCTTGATCTCAACAGCTATTTTCTCCGCGCCTCTCTCCGCCGCTATCAATCGTTCCGCGCCTATATCGATTTGAAGCGTCCTCCCGAGCCATCGCAACGAAAACGGATCGTCCGTAATAGTCCAGCCGTCCTTTTCCAGCGCGTGCCGGACGTGTTGATGGAAAACGTCTTTGGCAGCCATATGAGTCCCCCAAACGGTCGAGTCAGGATTGTCGACGCGCCTGTCGTACAGCGCCGGGCCTGGCCTTCCAGATCAGCGCCGCCGAAATCAGCATTGCAAGTCCGGAGACAATGAAGTTGATCTGATAAGCCCCCGTGACATCAAACAAGCGGCCGCTCAGCCAGGCGCCCAGCGCCCCGCCGAAATATCCTCCGAGAAAGATCATGCCCAGGATTGATCCGAAATGTTTGCCTTGAAACAGGTCTGACGCGGAGATCATCAGAGTTGGAACCGCCATGCCCTGCCCCATCCCGTATAAGAGTGTGAAGACATAAACGAGCGCCGGATTGACGGCGACGCCAGCCAGATTCAGGAAAACGATGCCTGCGCCGAATAAAACGAGACTCAAAGTCATCGTCTTCTCCCGCCCGATGCGATCACAGAGGAATCCGCCGAGGAACTGGCCGATCATATTGAGCGCTCCCTGCAAACCGGCTACTGATGCGACGATGATCGAGCCGTAGCCGTTGTCTCCCAGATAAACCATGAGCTGCGTCGAGATCAGTAACGTCCCGGCGGCGAATAGCGTCATTACGAGAGCCAGCGCCCAGAAGCGAGATGTGAGCGCCGCTCCGCCAACAGTCCAATCGGCTTCGGCCCATTTCTTGTCGAGAATGACCGCGTTGGTCCGGTCGCCGCCTGCCTCCGAACGCGCGCCCGCTTCATCCTCCATTGAAAGCCCTCGATCTTCCGGCCGTGAGTGAAGAAACAACAGGATCAGCGTGGTGGGAATCATCAGGATCGTCAGCCCGAACACAAGATATGTGTGGCGCCAGCCGATGCGGTCGATAAGCAATTTTATCGCTGGCAGCAAGGTCAATTGGCCGGCGCCGGAACCGGCGTTGACAATGCCGATGGCCATGCCGCGATGGCGCGCAAACCAATTCGCGACGATCGCCGTCAAAGGCACGATTTGAAGCAGCGAACTACCCGCCGCCATCAGTCCGTAGGCGACATAAAAATGCCACAGTGAAACGCCGCGACTCATCAATATCAGAGCCAGAGCTGTAATCATTGCGCCGATTGGCATAACGCGCCGGGCGCTGAAGCGATCTATCAGGCCGCCGGCGAACGGCGTCGCCACTCCGCCGAAAACGAGATAGATGGATAGGGCGATTGCGAAACTGCCGCGGCTCCAGTGGAATTCATCCAGTACCGGGCCCTGGAAGATTGAAAAAGAGGTGAATAGGGGCGAGACCGGCGCGATGACTAAAAAACATGCGGTTACTATTATCCATCCATAATAGAATTGGCCGTAATAGAGCCGGCTCGGCGCCGTAGAATGTCTGGGGCTGAGCGGATCGCTTTTTCTCTGATGATTATGTTTCATGCGGGTTTTATGGCCGTCAGGAGGGAGACCCGAGGCATATACCAGAAAAGCTGCCCGGTGAGCCGGATTTGTTCCATACCCGACTCGAGAAAGATTTGCTGATACTCGGAGATGTAGTTGATGTCGTAGATCGCCACCTGGCCTCCGGGCTTCAACACGCGAATGATTTCGCCTATTGCCTGATCTCTCTCGGTTTTTTCCGTGATATTGTGTAGCGCCACGCTCGAGACGACGACGTCGAAAGACTCATCCGGAAATTCGAGCTTGCGGGCGTCGCCGTCGCAAATTTCGACGCGGTCGGCGACGCCTTCGATTCGCGCATTCCTGGCAGTGTTCTCGGGATGGTTATCCCATTGATCTACCTGGCTCCAGATGTCGATACCTATTGCGAGACCGGTGGTCAGTTTCTTCGCCGCCGCCACCAGAAGCAGCCCATGCCCGCACCCGACATCCAGAACGCGCTCATCTCCGCGCCAGGCGATTTGGGAGATAATCGCGTCGCGAGCGCGCAACTTTCCGAACCTGCTGCCGACAATCCAGGCCACCGCCCAAAAAGTCCACCAGGCGCAAAGAAGGCCGGCAATAAGAGCAAAGATACCGAATCCCGCCGAGCTGAAGAGAACGGCGGCCGCCGCCATAACCACCGACAGAATCACAAACCTCATCAGGTGGTCGGGCGCATCGATTCCATAATCCAAACGTTCCTTCGCAACCATAATTCACACTTATCAAATGGGAGCAGCAGAACGGCCCGAGTCTGCTGCTTGTCGTCTTCGCCGCAGTCCTACCAGAGTAGTTTCAAACCGAACTGGAGTTGACGCGAACTTGAGCTGGTTCGCGTGAGTTGCCCGAAAGTAGGGTTAAGAACCTGGGCGCCAGTCACAGGGTCCGCGCCGGTATAGATGACCCGGTTGACGGTTTCCGGCGGAGCGAAGTTGGGGCGGTTGAAGAGATTGAAGGCTTCGAACCTGAACTCGCTACGGATGCGCTCGGTGATCGCCGTTTGTTTGATCAAAGTCATGTCGAAGCTGCGCAGATCCGGTCCCCTCAGGGCGTTCCTCGGCGCGTTTCCGTAGAAGCCGGCCGGCTGAAGCTGGAAGAAGTCTGAGTTCACAAAACCCGACGGGTCGCCGGTGGTCGCGTTCGAGAGAACGACGCCGGGAGCGACGTCCGGCCGCTGAGCCTGCGCGTTGTCGGTCCCGTTGCCGGCCCGGTCAAAGCCGAGAGACACGTTGAAGGGGAATCCGCTCTTGAGATTGACAATGCCGCCAGCCGACCATCCGCCTATAAGCGGGGCCATAAACTTAGCCGCCAGGCCGGCGCCATTTCCTCCGAAGCGACGCCCTTTTCCGAAAGGCAGGTCATAAAGGAAGTTGGCGACGAAGTTGTGGCGCACGTCAAAATCCGATAGCGCCCGCTCGGAGCGCGAATCGAATGGGTCCTGCCGGCCCGCGGAAAAAACTCCGTTCAGGAAGACATTTTCTATCGCCGAAGCGGTGTCGATGGATTTCGACAGCGTGTAGGCGGTCTGAAATTGGAGACCGGACGAGAAGCGTTGGCTGAGGTTTAGTTGTAGCGCGTGATAATAGGAATCGGCGCTGAAATCGAGATAAGTTATGGAATTAAAATTCGGGTTGAGTCTCACACCGCCGCCCGGCGAATTGGACGGGAAGAACTTACGGCCGTTGACAATCTGGGAATCAGTCCTCACGTCTATCTGAGCTCTTGTCTCCAGGTTCACGGCGCGAGATCCTACATACGCCGCATTGAGGAATAAATCTCTTCCCAACTCCCGTTGAAGGCTCAGGTTCCATTGATAAACTGTCGGCTGTTCGGCGTCGAATGCCGCGGCGGAAACAAGCCCCCCCGGGAATGAGAAGGCGGGCGAGGTGAAGGCGTTCGGGAATGGCCCTCCCACGGCAGCCAACTGCGCGAATGGCCCCTGGTTCGAAATCTCGAATCGATAGCGCATGGGCAGAATCGCTGAATAAAAGATTCCCGCCCCGCCGCGCAGCGATGTTTTGCCGTCGCCAAAAACATCCAAGGCGAACCCGACTCTCGGCGCTATGTTCTTCAAAGACGGGTTATCGATGAATGGCTCTCCCACGGTAGGCATGGCGTCCGTGGCGACATTGCGTAGATTGGCTACCTTGCCGTTGACTTCCGCAGGGGCGCTGATCGGCTCATATCGCAGTCCCAGATTGAGCGCCAGGCGCCGCGTCACATTCCAATCGTCCTGCAGGTATATGCTGAAGAGCGATTCGCGTATGCCACGATAGTTATCCGTCCCCGGCGCGGTGGTGAAAAGCACCTGCGGACTTGCGGTCAGGAACCTGTCGAACCCGCCGCCATAGATGAAAGCTCCGTCCTTCAGAAAGGCGGAATTGGCGTTGAGCTGGTAACGGCGGACCGCCCCGCCAAATTTGACAGAGTGCGCGCCCAGGCTATAAATGAACTGGTCGTTAACCTCGAACTGATTGAGTATGAAGTTGCGATCGTCGGTCAGCGGCTCTCTCAACGCCGACACTCCGCTGAGGTTGAATCCGCCCATTTGCTGTCCTGGGAGAAACGACAGACTCGGATCGACGGGGACAACGAAGTTATAGGTGTTCCTGAAATTTGAGCGGTTATAGGAAACTCTCAGGCTATTTACCCCGCGCGCGTTGACGATCGCCTGCTCTTCCACAGAGATGTATTGGTTAGTATTATGCAGATTCAGGTTCTGAATCAGCCCTCCAACCTTGGTCAGATTGGAAATGTCTCCGGTGTAACGACCTGACGCCGAGTGTTTTCCCGTTAGTTTGTAATCCGCTCTTAGAGTGGCGAAATCTTCCTGGGCCGTTTCCTTGAAGTTTCGAGTGTAGATCCCCGTGTCGCCAGTTATGGGCCCGTTCGGTAATGGATAGAGCGCCAGATAAGGTATGACTGACGGCGCGACGGTTACAGGTCCAGTCGTCAGATTACCCATACGGGCGGCCGGGCTCGGCACGCTGAAGATCACCGGCACGCCCTCGCGCCGGCGCAGCCCCTCGTAACTGCCGAAGAGAAAAGCGCGGTCTTTGACGATCGGCCCCCCGAGGCTGGCGCCGAATTGATTGCGCTGGAACGGCAGCTTTACGGGATTTCTGTCGAAATAGTTCCGCGCGTCAAGCGAGCTGTTGCGCAGGAATTCGAAAGCCGTTCCGTGAAGCTGATTTGTTCCCGATTTGGTGACTGCGTTGATAATTGCGCCGCCGCCATGACCGAACTCGGCCGAGTAACTGGACGTCAGGACCTGGAACTCCCTGAGCGCCTCCACGCCCAGGAAGCCGCCTCCGAATCCTCCTGGTGAATAGCCGAATGCGTCAGCGGTCTCTGTGCCGTCAAGCAGGAAAGCGTTGAAATCGAGTCTCCCGCCGTTGATCGCCAGCCTCGTAGTCCCAGGCCCCAGGTTGGACTGGGCGTCGGTGGTCGAAGAAGCGCTGATTACCCCGTTCTGCAGCGCCGCTAATTGGAAAACGTCTCTGCCGTTGAGCGGAAGCTGCTCGATCTGTCTGGCGCCTACCAGGTATCCCACCGCGGAACTCGTCGTATCGACCAGCGACGCGTCCTGCTCAATGATCACTTTCTCCTGAAGGTTGCCTACATTCAGCTTAAAATCTATGACCGCCTCGCGGCCAACGGTCAATTCCACGCCTCGTTGTATATACAGTCGAAATCCCTGGCGCTCGACCGATATTTCATACCTGCCCGGAACCAGTTCCGAAAGGCGGTAGCGGCCTTCTTGATCCGTGATGATCTCGCGTCGGATGCCGGTGTCGAGGTTTGCGGCGACGACCTTCGCTTTGGACAGGGCATTACCCTGTTCATCGGTAATCCTGCCCAATATGGCGGCCTTATTGGTTTGGGCGGCCGCGGATGTAATTGTGTACGTAATTAAAGACAAAAGAGTGAACGCAATCATTAACAGGGCGGCGAATCGCCATACGAGTCGCCGTCTCTTATGGATGGTCATATTTTCCCGCTACCTTTCTTTTAAATATAAGTAGAAAGTTCCTGCTTCGTCGCATCCGGCTTAAACCGCATAATCGCGGCCCAGAGGCCGATTGCTCCACAGGCGACTTTTAACGAGCCGACGTAGCCATTGCCGGGCTCGGAGCGGTTTTCGTGACGCTCACACTGGATATGCGCCGGCGTCTTACTCGTAAGAACTTTCGATTTCTCCTCTACCTGCGCTTGCGAAATCTGGAATTGATCGCTATCCCTTGCCACGTTTTTCCACATGACCAGGAGCTAAATCAGACCACACAAGATTGGTACACCGAGTCAGCACCGCGACCGGTAGGGAGCGTTATCCAGACCACTGCGACGCTCCCTACCGGTCGCGGTACTGACACAATCTCGCCTGGTCTGATTTAGCTATTCACAGATTTTCCTTTCCGTAGAACCGGGGATGGGGAACTGCGGAACTGGAACATGGCGTTGTCATTGGGGGACTGTGAAGACGAAGGTCAGCGCCAACTGCGTTTCCACTGGAACGCCATTCACCGTCGTCGGCTTGAAGACCCACTTGCGCGCCGCTTCTATCGCCGCTTCACGCAAGAGCGGGTGGCCGCTGATCGCCTGCGCGCCGGTTACGCGCCCATCAGCCGAGATAGTTATTCGCACTTCGACCGGCCCCGAAGCGTTAAATCTTTTAGCGCTCCGTGGGTACACGGGCTGCGCCTTGACGATTGCGGCGCCCTGAAGCACCGCGCCCGATACGTTCTGTTTATCTTCATTATTTGAAGTCGGATTTGGCCAATTCGTATTTGACGGCGCCCGCGCAGCTGGCGGCGGCGGTTCCGCGGGAGCCGGATCTTCGACAGGCGCAGTTTGATTGAAATCTTCTCCGCCCCATGCCGTCAAATCCTCCACATAAGCGTTATTCGCAGCCAGCCTGACACTGGACATATTTACGTCCGGCAGTTTGATTGCGGCTCTATCGGGCAGTCTGCGAGGCTCGGATAATTGCTTCTGCAGATCCCGCAGCCGCCGGACCGGCAGCAACTCCCCCTTCTGCTCTATCACGCCGAAACAAAAGACCGGAGCGCCTGTTATTCCGTTTTTGAACGTCCCGACCGCTATTCTGACAATTATTCCACGGCCGTCCGCTAAGATTGTGTTGGCCTCCACACAGGCCCGCATATCAACTGTCACATCAGGGGCCGCGTCAGGGATCGCGTCAGGAGGCGCATTCTGTGGCGCATGGCCCGATGCTTCCGACGGCCCCCCGCATTCGCTCAGTTGCCATACCACGCCGGCGCCCGGCCCGGCGATCCGATCAAACCAATTCGCGAAGGGAAGCCTGGGTAATTCAGCGTCCAGATCGCAAGCGAGAGTCCGCTGTGTATCAGCTATCGCTCGTTTTTCAAATAACATCTGCTTTTCCGCAGCGGATCTCTGCTGTTGAGTATTCGAAAACAGGACCCATGCGATCATGGTCGTAACTGCGATAAACGGATTCATGCGGCGCCTTTCGATTTTCAGTAGTTGCAGATGAATGTAGCCGTTTCTCTATCCCGGCTATCAAAAGACACACGATCCCCTTCTCAGCGCCACGGAAAACTATTTCCGATCGTGAGTCACGACATCGACGTTACGTCAGACAGCTTTTGTGATATCCAATTCGACGAACCGGCTCGACGAGTTGGCTCGACGAGCAGGTAATGAGGGGCAGCAAACTGCATGGACAATTTTTCGACACTTGTATGGATAAACAGCCAGGGCGGCAGTTAGCCATGCAAATCCAGTCCGGCGAGGAACTTCTTGACGTAGTAATGGACTTCCTGGCGGGTGATTCCCAATGATCTGGCGGCTTTTGCCTGATTGCCGCCACATTGTTGAACGGCCTTCAGCGCCAATCGAAGTTTCATGGCGCCCACGCTCTCAATTTCCCCTCCAACGGCGCCTGCGGACAGGGGCTGCTGCAAGGATTGCGCTTCAATCGCCAGATCGATTACTTCCCCGCTGATACGAGCCCTCGGCGGCGTTTCCACCAGGGCCATATACATTACATTTTCAAGCTCCCGCACGTTGCCCGGCCAGCCATATTCGAGCAATCTTTTCTCTGCGTCAGAAGAAACTGCGGGAACGACTTTGAGACTCATTTTTTCGGCCTCACGTTTCAAGAAATGGCTGGCCAATATCGGGATGTCTTCCGGCCGGTTGCGCAGAGGGGGAATTATGATTTTTGTCTTGAACCGGTCAACAAGGTCATTACGGAAGTTCCCCGCCTTAGCCATCGCGCACAGGTCCTGGTTGGTAGCCGCAATAATCCGCGTGTTGATCTTTATTTCGGTTACGCTCCCCACACGAGTGATCATGCGCTCCTGCATCGCTCGTAATATTTTCGCCTGCGCTGTTACAGACAGATCTCCGACCTCGTCCAGGAAAAGCGTTCCTCCCTCCGCGGCCTCAAAATAACCCACTTTCGACTCGGTCGCGCCTGTGAACGCCCCTTTGACATGACCGAACAAATAACTCTCGACCAGATCCGGCGGCATCGCCGCGCTGTTGAGCGCCTTGAACGGACCAGGCCGTTCACTCAGATCGTGAATCAAACGGGCAAACAACTCCTTTCCGGTTCCCCGTTCCCCGAGAATACAAATATCGCATTCCCAGGGCGCATGCTTCTCCGCGCGCCAGATGGCCCGGGCCATCGCCGGAGATCGAAAAATCAATCTTTTTCCGTCTGCCAAATGGATATGCGCAACGTCGTCTCTCTCAGAATGCGCAGCGCGCCCCGTATGCCCGGCATATTGGGTCAGGTCGATGATCGAAGTTCTGAGTCGTTCACTTATCCGGCGCTCAGACGGCCAAATCCGCAAATCGATTTCTTCGCCGATCTGGCGATGCTCCAGTTCTTTATGGCCATAGCCATTCATGATCGTCTCCCTCATGAGCGCCCGCAGCGATATGCGGAGAAGCGCCGCCATATCTGCGCCAGGTTGAATCCGTCTCTGAGGCTGATGCTCGACCGCATCAGCCTCATCGAATATCGAATATCGAATATCGAATATCGAATATCGAATATCGAATATCGAATATCGAATATCATCACGTCTTTTTTTACGTCTTTTTTCGATCCGGGTGCGAGGGCATCAAGAGCTTCGGCTCAACGCCTGCCACGCTATGCGCGGCAAGCGCTTCGACGGACGCTCTGACTGGCGACGATCTCAGTCCGCCACACAACAATCAATTCGCGTCAGATGTCCGGGCTTCCATTTCTGGTGGAGGCGGGCTATTCTTGCGGCTTCTAATCCCGCTGTATAAAGTGCGGCCAACACCTTTTCTTCTTCCTCACTAACAGGAGATTGCAAAAGGAGCAGGACTACCGCCAGTGTGGCCAGTGTGGCCGGCGCGGATGGACGCTCGTCACAGAAACGTCCATCCGCCTGTGAACAGACCCCTGTGACGTAAGAGATCATCAAATCTCTTACATCCTCTGCATACGGTTGTTTGGAGGATGCGGGAAGATGCAATAGTTTCTTGCCTCCCTTTGCCCCGAAACGTTGCCCGATATGTTGTTTAATGATGGGAGCTTTCATGTTACACATTGACATTAACCGCATTGTCATGGGGGCGCCAATAACCAGGAACAATACCCTCTGACAGTGCGTTATCACGGTGTTAATATAGCCCTATATAGGGCTATGCGCAAGAGAAAAATTGATCGCTCGCGGTTTGCGTGGCGATGATTAATGGGAGATGGTGGCTGATGCCAAGAGGTGTGCGTAGAAGGCCGAAACTGCTGGCGACGAAGTTGCGGGAGATACGTGACGGCCTGGGATTATCGCAAGACGGGGTAATCGAGCGCCTGGGGCTTGCAAATTATATAGATCGTGGAAAGATATCTGACTTCGAGAGGGGGGTGCGTGAACCCGACTTGCTTACTCTGAAAGCTTACGCCGATGAGGCCGGAGTCTCAGTCGATGATCTGATCGACGACGATGTCAGGTTGCCAAAGAAACTGCCGGGCGCCAAACATACAAAGGGGCCGGTTATTATGAATACCACCACGGTCAGCCTCCACCTTCAAATCAAGAGCGACGCCGATGTCGCCCGCGAAGAAACCGGCGCGCGCGTGGCCATCGAGAAAGCCCGCCTGAAACGTCATAAAATGAAGAAGCTGAAAGACGGCGAATACGAGTTGACATTTTCCCATCAGGACGAGGCGAGCCTCGATGAGTTGATATACGCATTGCTCAGAGAGATCAAAAAAGAGGCCAGGGCGCATAAGTGTTCCGTCAGAGCCAGCGTGCGGGAGAAAAACGCCGATCGCTACTGGTAATGGCCTTATGACGCCAAGGGTCCTCAGCAGACTCAGACTGAGACGTCCGCAGTTTTTAGGTCGGATATTCTGAAAGCTTGCTTTTGGCGCGAATCGTCGATGCGCGACCTTCCAATTTTTCAGCCTCAGCGTCTCAACGGGCTCGCGACGGCTCGGACTTCCCCATCGACCGCTTTCTTGCCTCCCTACAGCGCGTGAATTAAGGTGGCGCGACGCGGCTATCACGTCACGCGCGAATATAGCGTCGATCCGCTCACCACTGTGCGCGTCGGTGAAGTGATGGACGAAAATGTGGCGACCATCCCCGCAGAAATGAGAGTGATGGAGCTCTCCGACCGTATCGCGCAACATGATCCTCAAGTAGCTAAACGTCAGGGACTGCCTATCCTGGACGAGAGCGGGCGCCTGGTGGGAATCATCACCCGGGGGGACGTATTGCGCGCATTGGGACAAAGCGCGGAGGACGATACCACTGTGCTGGACGCCGGGAGCCGCGACCTCATCGTGGCCTACCCTGACGAACTCTTGCATGACGCGGTAACAAAGATGCTGCGCCACAATATCGGGCGCCTGCCCGTGGTGAGTCGTCAAAATTCCCAGCGCCTCATCGGCTACCTGGGGAGGGCTAACCTGATGACCGCGCGCGTGCGTCAGCTTGAGGAAGAACATTTTCGTGAACGGGGCCTGAGGCTATAGTCCTTTACAGATGTGTCCTTGTGGCGACGCGGCGGCGCCTCCGGTCTCTTACCTGCGCTGCGTTGCCGCAAGAACACGAAAAATAGCCGAACATAAAACTCATTATGTTCGGCTTGCCTTGATTAATATAGGAATCGGATGGCGCCCTGTCGCCAGCTACTCTTCACGCAGAGCCTTAATCGGATCGACTCTGGCCGCCCGCAGCGCCGGGAAGAAACAGGCCATTAACGCGATAACGGCCAGCAATAATGTGGAAAGAGCGAAACTAGCCGGGTCAGTCGGGCTCACCTGATATAGTTGATTCGCGATCAAGCGTGTCAGCGCTAACGCGAG
>DASUFM010000195.1:0-2909 GCA_036274535.1 Blastocatellia bacterium | reverse complement strand
TCTCACCTGCCGCCGCCGATTCTGAAGCGCATTCCCGCTGAAAAATTCAAGCGATAAGCCGGATAGCCCAACACCTCCTGGTAATCCTGATTCAACAAATTCTCGATCCGCGCGAAAAATGAAACGAATGAATTGAGACGGTATGATCCGGCGAGGTCGAGTTTCGTGTAACCGCCGTTGTATATCGGGCGGCCCTGCGGGTCGAAGCGCGAGAAGTAGGCCGGGTCGTAGTCACGGCGCTTGCCGATGAAGACGCCGTCGAGGATCGCGTTCAACCTTTCGCCGGTGAATGCGACGCTGACCGAGCCGGAATTTCGCGGGCGGCGGTAGAGAGGCAGTCCTATCTCGGGGTTACGGATGGGAGCGCCGGTCGTGAAATCGAGTATGTCAGACGCGGCGTCGACTCTGGAGTCGAGCAGCGTGTAATTGCCGTCGAATCGCAGCCAGCGGTTCGGGCGCGTGGAGACCGAAAGCTCGAAGCCTTCGGCCGTCGAACGGTCGTTATTGACGAAATTGGTCAGCCTGCCGTTCGGAAGTTTGACCGGGCCTCCAGACGTGGCGGACGTGGCGGACGTGGCGGACGTGGCCGGGTCGGCGATGAACGCGATCTGATCGCGAAAGCGGTTCTTGAAATAGACGCCTTCGACGCGAATGCGGTCTCTCAGGAAGAACTGTTCGAAGCCGATGTCGAAATTGCGCGAACGTTCGGGCCTCAATTCAGGATTGCCCAGAAGTAGCGAGTTCTGGCTGAAGGCTTCCAGCATGCTGGGCGCCTTGATCCCCTCGCCGTAATTGACGCGCAACCGCGTGGGACCTCTCAGGCTTTGCAGCCCGGCGCGCCTGATCAAAAAAAGCGCCCCGATCTTCGGCATGACTTCAGTCCCGAAGCCGGCCTTGCCCGCATAAGGTTGCGAGCCGAGGGCAATGAGCGTCCTGGACAAATCGTCCGGCACGCCGGCCCGGTTGTTTTCGACGCGGACTCCGTAGTTGATGATCAGGCGCGACGTGTATGCGAATTGATCCTGGATAAACGCGCCGGCGTTCGACCGCATCGCCGCGACACGGTTCAGCCCCGCGAATCCGCTGTCGAAAACCGCGCGCTCCTCTTCGTATTCAAGCCCCGCCGTAATGAAATGGCCCTTGAACTGAGCCATGTCGGCCAGATCGGTTTGATAGCGCAATCCACGACGGCGGTAATGGTTGTTGAAATAGTCACTGCGATCCTCACGAATGGGGGCCGCGCCGATTTGCGAAAATGGCAACGAGACGGGCGGCGTATCGTAGCGTGTCAGATCCTGGGCGATCGGATCGAAGTTCAGGAAATTGCTTTCGGAATAAGCGAAGGAAAGGCTCTGGCGCCAGCTTCTGGTCGTTTGATCGTCAAATCGCGCTCCCGTCGTAATGCGGCGGCGTTTAACGCGTTCATCAGGATCGGGAAAGAATCGCCCCGTGGCGCCCGGCCAGCCGAGCCCGGAATTTTCGTTTCGCGCAGTCAGGCGAAGCTGCATACGCGTGTTGAAGACATATCCCAGATTGGCCGAGGCGATGCGGTTCTGGTAATCGTCGTTGCGGTCGCGGCCGTCAGAGCGCAGGCTGGTGAAGCTGGCGGAGTAATCGAATCCGCCCTCCGCGCCCGACAGGCGCGCGAATTGCCGGTTGAATCCGAAACTCCCGCCTTCGCCCGCGAATTCGAGTTCCGGCGTAGAGGTCGAGCCGCGATAAGTGAAGAATTGCAGCACGCCGGCCATCGCATCGGAGCCGTAGATCGCGCTTTGCGAACCGCGAATCAGCTCGATGCGCGCGGCGTTATCGGCGGTCAGATCGGCGAAATCATACGACCCGCCGGCGTCGTTCACCGGCGCTCCGTCGATCAGAACTTTGGTGTAATCGGGCTCGCCTCCGCGGACGAAAAGCGAAGCCGCGCCGCCTCGCCGTCCGGTTTGCGCGACCGTCACGCCGGGCGAAAGCCGCAACGCGTCGAAGAGATTAACCTGCTGCGCGCGAGCCAATTCATTCGCGGAGATGACGAATGCGCTCGCCGGCGTTTCGCCGGTGCGAGCCTCGGTTCTGGTCGCCGAAACGACTATCGTGTCCTGGACGGCGGCGACGGTCAATGGAATCGCAATGCGGGCTATGCCGCCCGCCGAGACGCTGACCGGTTGAGCGCCGCCGGTTTGCGTCAATCCGTCGGCTTCAACGACGACGGCGTAATCGCCGGGCTTCAAACCGTCCAATTCGAATATTCCGCGATCGTTGGTGAATGTCTCGCGAATCGCCTGCCTGTCGTTCACAAGCAGAACGACACGCGCGCCGCGAATGGGCGCGGCTTTGGCGTCAACAACTATCCCACGCAGGTATCCTCGCGTTTGCGCGATTGCGAAAACGCCCGCGGACACACTCAAAACGAGAATGGCGGATGATCTCAATATAGATTTCATCTTTTACTCCTTACCGCTTTCTCTTTCCGGGGAGCGCCGATATCAATTCGTTTCTGTCGCAAGCTCATGGCGCCGCAACTTCCCGCCCAGATCAGGGCCGCTGAGAGGCTGATATATTAAACCAAATAGACCAGGAAGATCGAGGATAGAGGATGGAAGATCGAAGAACGCAATCCTCGATCTTCCATCCTCCATTCTCTATCCTCTATCCTCCATTCTCTTCCACCATACGACGGGAGATCCGCTCAGTGGATGGCGGTCGACAAACAATGAGGTATCAAACAATGCGCTGAGAGTTTCGGAAGTCATCACTTCGCGCGTGGGGCCGCAGGCGATGAGCCGCCCGTCTTTGATCAGAGCCATACGGTCGGCGAATTCCGCCGCCAGATTGATCTCGTGCGTGACAATCATTACGCCCAGTCCCCGCTCCCGCGTCAACCCACGGACAAGGCCGAGCAGCGAGAGTTGGTG
>DASUFM010000194.1:0-8848 GCA_036274535.1 Blastocatellia bacterium | reverse complement strand
GCTTGACGAGCGAGAGCGAATGTTCGAGCAGGCCGCCGAGATAAGGGTGATGCATGGTCTTCGCCGCCGGGGCCTTCTTGAACTTCCGCGCCGTGTTTTCATCAGCGAAGATGCTCTGGAGCAGGTGGCGCAGATGTTCGTTCTTGAACTCGGCGATAATCGCCATCAACTCGGCGAACATCTCGTCGACGTTGTATCTGGTTGTCGGGAAGTAATCGGCCAGGTTGTATTCGCGCTCCTGGCAGAGCCGCATCCGGTGGATTGAAACCTGAAGGTGATTGCGGTAAACGGTGACCAGGCCTCGCGCGAAAACTATGTCGTCGCGGTCGAAAGTGTCTATCGTATCTTCAAAGTTGTCCCACCACTGCCCCGTGATGTCGCCGGTCTTATCGGAAAGCGTGATGAGCGCGAACTGTCCGCCCGTCTTCTTATTTCGCAGTTCCTTCGATTTGACGAGGAAAGTCGTGCTGATAGTCTGGTTCGGGGTGAAATCGCGGATGAAGATTTTGTCCATAGGCGGAATTTATAGCTCACCCGGCTCGCCCGAAACAACAGAAAATCCCCTCTAAAAAATAATTTGGGGATTACGGCTTATTATTCGCCGTGGCCTTTGGCGTTTCCGCGGCCTTCTTCTCTTTCTCTTCCTTCTCCTTCTCCTTCTTCAGCTTCTTCTTCTCGCTTTCGTCCATATAGGGAACGCGCTTGATTTGAGCCGACTTCATCTTCGAGTTCTCGAACTGGTAGCGCGGGTCGATCTCTATGAAGGCGTCGTTGCGAAGTTTGTTCAGGTACGCATCGACTTCCTCGCCGGCGTGTTGTTCAACCAGGGCGCGGCCGATATGGTTCTGAACCCGCTCGTCATCGAAACCCAACTGGTTCGGTTCCTTGCGCTGATCGACGCGGAAGATCGAATAACCAGCTTCGAGTTTGACAGGGTCGGTGACTTCGCCGGCCTTGGCGTTCTCCACAACCGCTTTGATCTCCGGCTTGAGTTCTGGAATTTTGAAGGAGCCCAGCGACGGATCTTTTTTGCCCGGCTCGCTTTCAGTGTACTTTTCCGCCAGGGTTTTGAAATCCACAGCCCCCGCGCGCGCCTGGGCGACAATCTCTTTTGCGCGTTCAAGCGCCTGGTCAGGGTTTTTGCCGAAAGCGATGATGATGTTGCTGAGAGTGACTTCGCCGGGTTCGGCGTATACTGTTTGTTTGTTCTTCTCGTAAAATTCGCGCTTCTCTTTCTCCGTCAGAGCCCTGTAGATCTTGCCGTAAACTTCCTGTCCCAATACCGCGTCCCTGGAGTAATTTTCTCCGCGAATGCGCTTGAATTCCTCTATGTCCAAACCGGCTTCGCGCATCCTCTGTTCAAGGCACTTATCAGAATCGCAGTTGGTCTCCTTCATGAGTCGCAACATTTCCTGGCTGACCTGGGAGTCGACGTTGATCGAGAGGTCTTTGGCGCGCTGCACGAGCAATTGATTGCCGATCAGTTCGTCCAGAATGCGGGGTTTCCACTGATTGAATTGCTTCTCCAGCTCTTCAGGGCTCAATTTTCTTTTCTTCAGTTCTTCGAGCAACTCGCGCTGCGCGTTCTCGAAAGCCGAACGCATGATCACACCCGCGTTAACGCGCACAATGACTTCATCGACCGGCTTCACGTCACTCTCCTGAGCGAAGGCGACGTTCGAGCACAGCAAAGCGATTCCCAGCAACAGGGCAATGTTTATTTTCATAGAAGACTCCTTGGTAATAAGGCCAACAGACCCTATAGGGCCCAATCAGCTCTATATCATCTAACGAACGATCTGGAATCAAATACTTGCGTTACCGTCCGGAATCAGAAGCTTCCCACATAATTAAATCCTAGCCGGTCGCGGTAAATCCTGATCTTTGCGCTGGCTTTCAGGCGCTTGTCAAGACTTTCGACCAGCGCCTGGTTTTTCTTGCCCTTCAGCTTATCTTCGATCTCTGTTCTCGCGTTTACGAGTTGCACAGGCTCCGCGCGTCGTTCCAGTTTGAAGATATGATATCCGAAATCCGAATGCACCACTTTACTGATCGAACCCACTCTGAGAGGAGTGATCGCCTGCTCGAGCACTGGCGGGAGACTCTTCGTATCGTAATCCATCGCCCCCCCTCTTATGCTGGTCGGCGATTCGGAATGTTCCCTCGCCAGCACGGCGAAATCGCCGGGTTTGGCTAATGCCTGCCGGTAGAGCCTCTGCGCCTGCTGCTCATTCGACACGCGAATCTCACGCACCAGGAACCCTGACTTCCCCTGATACTGTTTGGCGTTCTGCTTGTAATATTCCTCAACCTCCTCTGGAGTCACGCGCGATTCTTTGAGTTTTAGGATCTCCGCCTGGTATTTGAGTATGAGCAGATCATTGTATATCTCCATGCGGCGTTCTTTGACGTCAAGAATCGCTTGATTTTCCTCAGAGCCCTGAGCGTTAGCTTGCCTGTGTTGATCTTCGAACGCGGCGCTGATCTCATCCTCGGTGGGTTTGATATTGTTCTTGTTCGCTTCCTGAATGATCAACTGCCGCTTGATGAATTCGTCCAACAGTTCGCTGCGCTGCTTATCGCTGTCCTCCTGGGTCTGTCCGCTTTGATTGATGAAGTCCGACAGGCGCGACTTAAGGAATCTTTCAAAAGCCGCCTTGCGCGCCGCCTCGCCATTGATATCGGCGATTACTGGAGAGTTGTCATCCTCCGTTTCCGGATTCGATGATTTTGTCGAACTGCAGGCGCCAAAAGCTGCGCAAATCAGAATGATGGCAACGTCCGATAGTTTGACTCGCATAATCGCATTTGTCCGAGAGGGGATGACTTAGATTAAGATTTTGACGTCAAATTGTACGCCGCGGCCGGTTCGTCCGCAAGGCAAGACAGAGAGACGGAAAGACAGAGGATGGAGGATCGAGGATCGCCATCTTCGATCTTCCATCTTCGATCTTCCATCTTCCATCCTCCGTCCCTCCGTCCTTACTTCTGCAGCCGGTTCATAATTTCACCGAGCGTGGTGAAGACTCTTTCGGCCAGCAAATCGTCGCCGGCGCCATTCAGCTTTACTTTCAGGACGCCGGTCGGACTGAAGCTCGCCGACTTGTTCTCGCCCAGGAGTTTCAACAAACTCTCGGGTTCGACGCGAGCCTTTTCGCCGAGCTTGATGGCCAGGCTTTCCCCTACCCGGTCTATCGAAATGAATCCCAGGCGTTCGGCCTCGCGCCGCACGCGCGCGTAATTGAAGAGATTTTCAACCGGCATTGGGAGCCGGCCGTAGCGGTCGGCGACCTCTTCGCTGATCCGGTTCAACTCTTCGTCAGAGCGGGCCGAGGCGATGCGTTTGTAAGTGCGCAACCGCTGGCTCATGTCAGCGATGTAATCGTCAGGGATGCGCGTGTCAATGCCCAGGTTCAACTGCGCGCCCGTCTCCTCGACGATCTCCTCGCCGCGCAGTTCCTGGACGGTGCGTTCGAGCATCTGGGTGTAAAGATCGAAGCCGATGGCGTCAATGTGGCCCGATTGCTGGCCGCCCAGCAGATTGCCCGCCCCCCGCAGCTCCAGGTCCAGGGCGGCGATACGGAAGCCGGCGCCCAGGTCGGAAAATTCTCGTATCGCGGCCAGGCGCTTTCGGGCGATTGGCGACAGCTCCTGATCGGAAGGAATGAGCATGTAAGCGTAAGCGCGGCGGCTGGAGCGTCCGACGCGCCCGCGCAGTTGATAGAGTTGCGACAGCCCGTAAGCGTCGGCCCTATTAATAATGATAGTGTTGGCCCGCGGTATGTCTATACCGTTCTCGATGATCGTCGTGGCGATCAGCACATCGTATTTGTAATCGACGAAATCGAGCACGGCCTGCTCCATCTCTTTTTCGCCCATCTGGCCGTGAGCGACGATGACCCGCGCCTGCGGGACGATGCGGCGGATCAGGTCGGCCACCGCGACAATGGATTCGACGCGGTTGTGGACGAAGAAGACCTGTCCCTGTCGCTGCAGTTCCTGCTCGATCGCGCTGCGGATGATGTTTTCGGCGAAAGGCGCGACGTTGGTCTGGATCGCCAGGCGATCGCGCGGCGGCGTTTCGATGATCGACATGTCACGCATCCCGAGCAGCGACATGTTGAGCGTGCGGGGGATCGGCGTCGCGCTCATCGTCAGCACGTCCACGCGTTTCTTCATGCGCTTCAAGCGCTCCTTGTGCGCCACCCCGAACCGTTGCTCTTCGTCTACGATCACCAGGCCAAGGTCCTTGAAAGCCACGTCGCGCGACAGCACTCGATGCGTGCCGATCAGAATATCGACCGCGCCCGATTCGACCGCATCCACGACCTCTTTCTGTTCTTTGGCCGAACGAAAGCGGGAGAGCAGTTCGACGCGGGCGGGGAAGGCGGCGAAGCGCGAGCGGAAGGTCTGGTAGTGCTGATATGAAAGGACCGTCGTCGGCGTGAGCACGGCGACCTGTTTGCCGTCCATGACCGCCTTGAACGCGGCGCGCATCGCGACCTCGGTCTTGCCGTAGCCGACGTCGCCGCAGAGCAGGCGATCCATCGGCGTCAACTGCTCCATGTCGCTCTTTACGTCTCCGATGGCCGTCGCCTGATCCGGCGTCAGTTCGTAAGGAAAAGCGGCTTCAAACTCCTGCTGCCAGGGCGTGTCGCCGCTGAAGGCGTAGCCTTTGACCAGTTTCCGCTCGGCGTAAAGTTTCAACAACTCCTCGGCCATGTCGCGCATCGCGCGTTTGGCCCTGGCCTTCGTCTTCTGCCACGCGATGCCTCCCAGGCGGTCGAGCGCCGGCGTGTGCGCCTCGCCGCTGGAATATTTCTGAACCAGGTCCAGTCGTTCGACCGGCGCGTAAAGCTTCGCCCCGTCGGCGTATGTCAGCAGCATGAACTCGCGCCTGCCGCGGCCGTCGTTCTTCGACTGCTCGCCGATCATCCGCGCGTAAACTTCGGCCGAAGTTTCAGGGCCTGAAGTGTCCAACTGAATCAGCCCTTGGAACTGGCCTATGCCGTGGTCTATGTGCACGACGTAATCCCCGATCTTCAGGTCGCGGAAATCTGAGAGAAAGGCGGCGGCATGTGATCGCTTCGTTTTCGCCGGCCTTTCGGCATGAACGGCCTCGTCGAAGAGGTCGCCTTCGGTGTAAATGGAGAGGGCCGATTGAGGCAGGGAAAAACCGGCGGAAAGATCGCCGACGACGACGCTCGCCGCGCCCAACGCGTCATATTCGTTGAGCGCTTTGCCGATGCGATCGGCGACGCCGCTGCTCGGCAGGACGAAGATCGTTTGATAGCCGGAAGCCGATTGCCGCTTCAGTTCCGCCGCGAGTTCGCCGAAACGCCCATGCCATCGGCGGACGGCGCGCGAAGAGATCTCAATTTCCAGCGTCTTCGATTCCGGCGGAAAAAGGAATAAAGGCGCCGACGGCTCGCGGTTGATGAACGCGGACATTTCGGACTCATTATCGACTTCGATCTTCGCGCCGGCGTTGACGTCCTCGGTCGCCAGTTCTTCCTCGAAAGCCAGCGCGGCGCTGCCCAACAGACGCAGCTCTATCCGCTGTAGCTTGCCGATCCGGTCGCGCAACTCGTCCGGAGTCAAAAACAGATTCTCCGGCTCCAGCGCCAGCTCGTCCACAGCCTCCGCCCGTTCGTGGCCGCGCCGCAACTCTTCTAGAGTGGACCGGATCTGTTTCTCCACCTCGGACGGTTCATCGACGACGAATGTCGTATCGCGAAGATAATCGAAGACCGAGGCCGTCAACGGGCGGGCAAGCGGCATCAGGTATTCCCACCCCCGAAACTCCTCGCCCTCGTCGGCGAAAGCCGTGCGATCGCGCAGCGCCCGCTCATACCGCTCGTCGCCCCAACGCTCGCGCGCCAGCTTCGCCCACCGCCGGAAATCGGCGGCGCCGGCGCGCTCGTCGCGCATCGGCGTGATCATCGTTTCTTTGACCTCGCGGGTGGAGCGCTGCGTCTCGGGATCGAATTCGCGGATCGACTCGATCTCGTCGCCGAAAAATTCGACGCGGGCTGGATTTCCCATCGGCGAATAGAAATCGAGGATGCCTCCACGCGAAGAGAATTCGCCCACGTTCCCGATCGGGTCCGAACGCACATAACCGACCGAAGCCAGATGCTCTATCAGATAATCCAGGGGAAGCTCCTCCCCGACGCGCAAGGCCACGGTCGCCTGTTTGATCTCTTCGACCGCGACGAATCGGCGCATCAACGAACGGGCCGTGAGCATCACGATGTCGCCCGAGCCGGCGGCCAAACGCCACAAGGCCTCGGCCCGCCGTTCCAGGATTTCGGCATGCGGCGACGCGCCGCTGTACGGGTCTGATTCCGAGGCGGGCAGAACGAAGATTTCGTTCTCGCATTCCGTCCGGCCGCTGAGCTGGCAATAGAAAAACCGCAGGTCCCTTTCCAGATTTTCCAGGTCGCTGTCTCTCAGGCTGACCAGGGCGAGACGGCGCCCCGTGGCGCGTTGCAGCGCGACGAGCGCCAGAGCCTTCGCTCCGTTCGCCAATCCCGCTACGCGAAGCAGTCTTCTCCCCGACCGCGCCTCGGCCACGAGCCGCTGAAAATTTTCATCCTCTTCAAATCGCCGAAAGAGATCGGTCACCTGAAACTCCTTATAGGCCCTATAGGCCTTACAGGTCCTATTGATCGCTGTAACGCTGAACAATCCTTTCTATCACATCCGTCGTCGAACAGCCGTCGACAAAAGGCAGACTTAAAACTTTTCCGCCTGCGGCTTCCACCTCGTCGCGTCCGACGATCCGGTCTACACCCCAATCGCCGCCTTTGACCAGCACGTCGGGCAGCAGGGCTGAGATGATTTCATGCGGCGTGGGCTCGTCGAAGATCGTCACGTAATCGACGCAACCCAGCGCGGCCATCACTTCGGAGCGCTCGTTCTGATCCAGGATCGGGCGTTTCTCGCCTTTCAACTCGCGCACCGAACGATCGCTGTTAAGCGCGACTATCAACGCGTCTCCCAGCCGCCGGGCTTCTTGAAGGTATCTTATATGACCGGGGTGAAGCAGGTCGAAGCAGCCGTTAGTGAAAACTACCCGACGCCCCTGACGCCCCAGAAGCTCGCGTTCCCTTAGTAATTGATCAAGAGACAGGATCTTTGCCATAGCCGGTTAAAGCAACTATCTTAACAAACAGGCATCTTAGATGAATCATCGCCGCCGCCACAAGCGTATCAATTCCTTGACAGAGCAAAATACGATTGTTAGTCTCGTTCTTTTCAATAGTGTCTCTATATCAACTTTAGGAGTGTCACAAGGAGCGTCACAATGAAGCGAACTTTTCAACCCAATAATCGCCGCCGCGCCAAAACACATGGATTTCGTGAGCGCATGAGCACTAAGAGCGGTCGCCTCGTTCTCAAGCGCCGCCGAGCGAAAGGGCGCAAAAGGCTGACGCCGAGCCATTACTAAGCGTTACTGAATCAATGCAAATGTTGCGCAACAGCCGGCAGTTTCGCAGGGTTTATGAGCAAGGTCACAAAATTCATACTCCCTTCTTCTCAGCTTTCTTTATGAGAAACGACGCGGGCGAGCGAAGATATGGAATCACCGTCACGCGGAAAATAGGCGGCGCCGTGGTTCGCAATCGCTGTAAAAGAAGGCTCAGGGAAATCGTCAGGAAGCATGAACTTTGCCCTTCCTGCCCTGCCTTCAGCGCATATGGATTTGACCTGGTCTTCAACGCCAGGTCGGAGCTGGCGGAAGCCGATTTCAACAGGCTTCAGGAGTCATTTGCGCGCGTGATGAAAAAGGTCTGTTATGAAATGGATCGCAGTTCATCTGCTGAAATTTTATAAATACGCGATCTCGCCATTGCTCCCTCCCGCTTGCCGATTTACGCCGACATGTTCAGAGTATACAGTCGAAGCGATCGGGAAGTATGGATTCATAAAGGGCGCATGGCTTGGAGTGAAAAGATTATCGCGATGTCATCCTTTCAGCGAGGGTGGCTATGACCCGGTTCGCTAAATATCGGGACGCCAACGAGTTTTAAATGGAAAAAAGACTGATTTTATTTCTTATCCTTTCGGCGATGATTTTCATCGGTTGGTCGCAATTCTTCGCGCCCAAACCGGCGACGCCGCCAGGTGGCCCGGGCGACATAACGGCTTCGGCGGCGCCGACTACCGCGCCTACAGCCGCCATCACGCCCGAAATCAAAATTCAACAACCGCCGCCTGTCGTCTCGACGCAGCCGGCGACTCAGGCTGAACCTCGCCAGATCAAGGTTAAAACCGATTACTGGGACGCCACGCTGTCGAACAAGGGCGGCGTTGTGAGCGACTGGACGATGACCCGGTTCCCTGACGGCAAGGCAATCGATGCGCCCAAAGGCGTCAATCTGATTTCCGATACGCTTAGCCAGAATATCGGCGCGCCTTTTCGTTTTTACATTCCGTCTGATACTGCTCTTGAGAACGAGCTGAATTCCGCCTTTTATAAGGTGGAAAATCCGCCGGAGCAGGAAGTCGATATAAAGAGTGGGGAGACAAAAGAGATCAGGTTCTTATACTCCAATAATGGAGTGGAAGCGACAAAGACTCTAATCTTCAAAGGGAAGGCGGAGAACAGCAGCTCTGGCTTCGATTTCGATTTCGCCGGCAGCGTCAAACGTAATGGAAATCCGGTTCCGGCTTATGTCGTCATCGGCCCGAACTTCGGCGACCAGAACGCGAAACAAGTCGGCATGTACAAACACGCGCCCCAGGTCACTTACGCCGAACCGGACGGAGATGTGGGGAGGGAATCGGCCGACGCTCTTAAAGCCGGGCCGAAGCAGATCCCTTCACCGGTCACGTGGGCAGC
>DASUFM010000193.1:0-10411 GCA_036274535.1 Blastocatellia bacterium | reverse complement strand
AGAGGGTGATGGAAATTCAGATGAAAACCTATAGCCCAATTGAAGATGACGTGCTGAAAGCCATCGTTTCTTACGCCGAGCGGCGTGGAATTTCCACCGTGATCGATCGCTCCAGGGCGCAGGATGTGATTTTGTACGTGGCCGAGTCCGCCGACATCACAAGGGATTTCATCAATGAATACAACCGTCGCGCCTCGGCGCCGGCGCCGCCGATAAAGCCGCCGGGAAACTGAGCGCAAAGCTAAGAGCAAAATCGGCGGCAAGCCGATTCGAGGCGTAGATAATACGATGGCAAAAGTGATCGGCGTTTATGACAGTTCGGAAGCGGCGGAGGATGCGATCGCGCGGCTCAGCGCGGCCGGGATTGACGCGTCCCGCCTTTCGATCATCGGAGAGGCCGTCGCGAAGCGAAGCTCCCATTGGAAGAAATCCTTTCTCTGGGGAGGCGCTCTAGGCGCGGCGGGCTCGCTGTTGCTTCCCGAAGGACGCCATCTTCCGCCGGCGGTTCATCTGGCGAGCGCCATCGCCATACATGCGCTGGGCGTGACGGCCAAAGCCATGGTGACCGGGGCGGTGGTGGGCGGAGCGGCCGGTATGCTGCGACGCGCCGGGCGCGACAGGCGCGCGGTGAAAAAGGCCGCGGACGCCGTAGCCGCCGGGCGGTATGCGCTCGCGCTTGAAAGCGACTGGATGACGATGCAACGCGCTCGGGTGGCGCTCACGCGCGACCACGAGCGAGCTGATCCTCGTTTGCTCGAACTGGCGCGTCGCTATGGTTATGAGTCGAAGGGATCAGCCATCTGGCGGCGGAAGGCGCGGAACTGGCGACGCTCGCGACTTCGCCGCTTGCGGGCGTCAATCCTGATGGCTTGTCAATACCTTTCAAACAACTCGCGCAAGCGATGACGTTGATCTATGAACGCATCGACGCCTTTTACCACTTTAAAGCCCTCCACCGTGATTCGGCGGAAAACTTCGGGTTATTCAGATACTGTGATAACGCGGTGGTCTTGAACGTGCGCCGGGCCAACTCAACTATAAATCGTCCGTCAAAGATGACTCCGTCCATGTCAAGCAGCGCCAGTTTTTCAGCCTGCGCGACCTTTTGCAGGATCATCGGTAGCCCGGCCTGTCTGCGCCGCTCCGCCTCCTGCGCCTCCTTGACCTGCTCGAATTTCAGGCGTCCGTCGCGCGAAGCCCGGTCGAGAATGACCCGCATGACCTGAGATGCCATGACGCCCAACTCTTGAAGGGGTTGGATGTCATGATCGATGTTGCCGATATGGACTTGAACCTGCCTCGCCTTGAGTCTCGCCGCGTCCAGCAACAGCCCCACGTCCACGCCGTAATCGTCTTCGAAGCGCAGCCGCTGTATAAGCGCACGGCGCGCGGCGATGATTCCGCCCAGCGGCTGTTCTATCAGGTATGCCGGCTGGAAAATCCGATATAAAAGAGCGCTTTTTGGGATCAGCTGTGAAAAGACGTTGCGGCGAACTGGGACATAATTGGCGTGAAGACATCGGATTTGCCATCCTGGTTTCTGGCGCGAAGGTTGCTGGACGTGAGGCGCAGATTTGGCAAGAGACAGGAGAGTTTCAGTTCACAGGGGAACGGGTGAGGCTCACTGTGCTTGACAGTCTGCGCTCGGCTGAGGGCGTAAGCAGCGCGCGACTTGTAGCGGGCTTTCCCCCACGATGGAAAGTCTATTGAGAGCGCGCTGCTACCCTCAGGCCCACCTTTTCTTCATTAGATCTCGCCTTTCGGAGAAAACCTCCTTGGAGGAAACTCCAAGGAAGCAAGGCCACGACCGATCTGAAAAAGCCACACTATAGACAAAAAGCCACACCCATTGCGCCACTCGCATTGCCGCTGATCTTTCCGCGCGCATCAACCACCGGCACGCAGCCGATGTTTTGCCCCAGCATCGTGCGTGCGATTTCTTCGAGCGTGGCGTCTTCGCCGACGACTGTGACCGGTTGTGACATAAATTCCTTGATCTTCATGATTGACCCTCCGCTGCTGCGATTTCAGCGCAGCAGATATAGAACGTAAGTGGTAACTCCATAGACCGCCAGGATGCCCACTGAATCCCAGGCCATGAAGTAAGCTTTTCTGCTTGCCCGGTACGTCAGCCCGGCGACGGCAATCGCCGTCATGACAATCGCGGCGCTGGCCGTGACCGTATGGGCGCTGGCGACGTGCGAAAGCAGCGGGCCTTTTGTGTAAAGCAAGTCATCCACCGCGAGAATGCCGATATTGAATAAGTTGCTCCCGAAGAGATTCCCCATGGCAAGGTCAACCGCGCCAATTCTCAGCGCGGCAAACGAGACGACCACTTCAGGCAGCGACGTGGAAACGGCAATGAAAATGCTACCGACGAACGTCCGCCCCAGCCCGGTCATTTCCGCAATCTCATCACCGAGATGCGGCAGCCACGTCGCCGCGCCAATGACCAGCGCCGCGTTCAGCGCGTACATCGCAAAGGCGCGCGCTTTTGCGATGTGCTCGTACCGTATCTCTTCCTCAGCCGCCTGCGGGGTTTCAGCCAGTCTGCGCTTCTCATAGCGGAAGACCATCCGCATCGCGCCCAGATAGATCAGTAGGAAAACCACGCTGTAGAGTCCGATCCAGCCGACGCCGGGGATTTTCGTTCCGGCGACAATCGCCATGCTCACCAGACCGAGCAGCACAATTCCATAAGCCGCCGTCAGCGCCTGCCCCTGATGCGCCTGTGACGAAATCGGCGCGGCGTCGCGCCTGAAATCAAGCAGCGCGATAATCAGGATATTGAACATGCAACTGCCCAGCGCATCGCCCGCCGCAATGTTCGGCAGGTCAAAGAGCGCCACCGAACTGACGCCCGTAATCAGTTCCGGCAGTGAAGTGACCGACGCCATCAGCGCGACGCCGACCCATGTCCGCCCAAGCCCTGTTTTCTCGGCAATGATGTCGCCGTATTTTGAGAGCTTCGTGCCCGCGAACAGAATGACTACGGTGCAGGCGATGAATTGCAACCAGACGAGCATATATTCCTTTTCGCCTTTCAAATCAATTGAGCTTGGCTACGATAAGCATGGCGGCGACACCTGTGAGCACGACAGGATCAAGGCCGTGCCACGGTTCCGCGCCGGCTGCGGCGCCAGGCCCATTGCCGGCCGCGATCCCCAGACTCAGGAACCAGAATCCGCCGACAGCGAGTAAGCTACAAATCAGAATGCTTTTTGTCATCGTTTACCGTCGTTCCGCTCCAAACATTACATCCAGCGTTTGCCCGCTCAATCTCCGCCCGATAATTCTTTGGCTGCCAGTTCGTCGGTAATAAGGACGTTGAACAAACGTCCCCGGAGCGCCGCCCGCAACGCCTCGGTTTTATAGCGGCCCGCCGCCACCACTACCGTCTGTCGGTCTTGGTCATCTCCTTCTCGTAGAACAGATGGGCGGCTCTCAAGACCTGCCGCAAACGCTCATTGACATCCGGTTTCCTGGGCATATTTTGCTCTCCTTTGTTCGTTGCAAGGTCGCCAGCGCGACCGCCCCAGAGTTTACCTGCTCCGCCCCCTTTCGATTAAGTGAAAATCGTTGTGCATGTTTTAACATAAATTGTTTGAACTAACATTAACTTTTAGCGTAATATCTGACAGCATCGATGGACCCCAATTAAACCGAGGTACAAACGTATGTGGCGACTGCCGGTCAATCTATTGCTGGGCGCCCTTGCCGCCGGGGGAATCATTCTGATCTTCCTCCTCAGGCTGGTGATGGGCGAGCGGCCGCGCGGCGTCGATGCCGGCCCCTCTAGAATGATCGGCCTCAAAGGCAAAGCGGTGACCGAAGTCGCGTGTGAAGGCCGCGTGATGGTGCAGGGTGAATACTGGTGGGCGCACGCGCGCGGACGGATCGCCGAGGGGGAGAACGTGCGCGTAGTCGGCATCGACGGGATGACGCTTGAAGTCGAGCCGTGTCCCGACAAGTCCATGATTCCCCGCCAGTTGTTCGCTGGCTCTACGCCTGACTCCGATCTTCAATAAAGCCTGACTTGCGCCTGCAGGCTCAGGCGGAGGAAATGGTTATGTTGGAAATGTTTTTGATCCCGTCTATCGCGCTTTTGATCCTGTTCGTCTACCTAGTCAACGCCCTGAACATCGTCCCGGAATACGAGCGCGGCGTCATCTTCCGGCTCGGACGGTTGCTGCCCGAAGCCAAAGGGCCGGGCATCGTCTTCGTTTTCTGGCCGATTGACCGCATCGTGCGCGTAAGTTTGCGCACGGTGACGCTCGACGTGCCGCCGCAGGACGTCATCACGCGCGACAACGTCACGGTTTCGGTTAACGCCGTCGTCTATTTCCGCGTGCTCGATCCGCGTCTGGCCATTGTGGAAGTCGAGAACTACCTCTATGCCACGTCGCAACTCGCGCAAACGACGTTGCGTTCGGTGTTGGGCGAGGTCGAGCTTGACGAGTTATTAGCGGCGCGCGAGAAGCTCAACGCGCGTCTGCAGGACATTCTCGACCGTCAGACAGACCGATGGGGCATCAAAGTTTCGCTGGTCGAGATCAAGGGCGTGGATTTGCCGCAGGAGATGCGCCGGGCGATGTCGCGCCAGGCCGAGGCCGAACGCGAGAAGCGCGCCAAGATCATCCACGCCGAAGGCGAATATCAGGCGGCCGAAAAGCTGGTCAGCGCGGCCAGCGCCATCGCCACAGAACCGGTCGCAATCCAGCTGCGCTATCTGCAAACGTTGACGGAGATCGGCATGGAGCAGAACACCACGGTCGTCTTCCCGGTCCCGTTGCAACTGATCGAAGGGTTGTCGGGCTTGCTGGGCAAAGAAAAGGCTGAACTGCCGGTCTCCCGTCCGGCCGAGACGGTTACGGTTTCGCGGAATGAGACTCATTCGCTCAAGCAGTAAACGTTCAGTCGGGCTCGCGTTTCCGAAGGGGGCGGGTTCAATGTCCGCCTTCTTACCCAACCGGAACACTGCGATCTATACCTTGCAGATATGGAAGTAGGTGATACGGCAAATGCGGATACTTCTTTTGACTATTGGCACTGGGTGTGCCGGGGATCATGGCCGATGCGCTGCCGACCTGGGTTCCGACGGGCGCATTCCCGAGCTTTACTGTTCCCGATCTCAGGTTAGGAAAATGGTACAACCGCCTGACCTATCGTCTACTTCCGCTAATGACCGGGAGCATGTTCGGCGGGGTCGTGAAGCAGTGGCGTAGTGAAACACTGAAATTGTCGCCGCGCTCAAGGTTCGGCGGAGAACTTACGCAGATAGACGGTCGACCGGCGCCGGTTCTATATTCCTTCAGCCGCCATGTTCTTCGGCCGCCGGCGGACTGGCCGGAACATATCAACGTGACAGGCTATTGGGTTCTTGACGAGACCCACGACTGGCGCCCTACGCCTGAGTTGTTGAACTTTTTAGACGCCGGGCCACCGCCTGTTTTCGTCGGCTTCGGGAGTATGGGAGGGCGCGACCCGGCCCGGACTACACGCCTTGTGCTTGAAGCGCTCGCGCGAGCGGGACAGCGCGGTTTGTTGGTCACTGGGTGGGGCGGGTTGGAGACGGAAAAACCGCCTGAAAACGTGTTCAAGGTCGAGAACGTTCCTTACACATGGCTCTTTCCACGCATGGCCGCCGTGGCGCATCACGGCGGGGCGGGTACGACCGGCGCGGGATTGCAAGCAGGAAAGCCGACGGTGATCTGTCCTTTTGTGGCCGACCAGCCATTCTGGTGGCGGCGCGTAGCCGCACTCGGCGCCGGCCCGCCCCAGATTCCCCAACGTAAGCTCACCGTCGATAATCTCGCTTCCGCGATTCGGCAGGCGGCCACAGACGACCGAATGCAAAAGCGCGCCGCCGATCCGGGAGAAAAAATCCGCGCCGAGGATGGCGCCGGGCGGGCCGCAAGCTTGATTGAGAAATATGCCGCCGAAAGATAAGCCCGTTACATGTCCGAAAGGCGCTTGTCCGTACTTTGAAATTTCCCCGGTGGAGTAACTGAAAGGTCACGCCTAAGCGTACCGTAAAGCCGGACCCGCCGAGAGGCGCAAAATGATCACGGTCGAGAATCTATATTTCACTTACCCCAAGGCCGCGGAACCGGCGCTTAGAGGACTGAGCTTCGAGATCGCCCGTGGCGAAATCTTCGGCTTTCTCGGGCCGAGCGGGGCGGGTAAATCCACGACGCAAAAGATCCTGATCGGGCTGCTGAAGGATTATCAAGGGCAAGTTTCTGTCCTGGGCAAGGACTTGAAGGATTGGAGGGCCAATTACTACGAGCGCATCGGCGTCTCGTTCGAGGCGCCGAATCATTACCTCAAATTGACGGCGCTGGAAAATCTCAGGTATTTCGCCGCGCTCTATGGCGACGCCACGCAGGAACCGCGCGCCTTGCTTGAGCGCGTCGGACTGGGCGCTGACGGGGACAAGCCGGTGTCTCAGTTTTCCAAGGGGATGAAAAACCGGCTCAACGTGGCGCGCGCGCTCCTGCACGATCCGGAACTACTCTTTCTGGATGAGCCTACGACCGGGCTTGATCCGGTGAACGCGCGGCTCATCAAGGAACTGATTGAAGAACAACGTGGCGCCGGGAAGACGGTCTTTCTCACCACGCATAACATGACTGTCGCCGACGAACTGTGTGATCGCGTGGGCTTCATTATTGACGGCGAGGTCGCCTTGATTGACGCGCCGCGCGATCTAAGGCTGCGCTACGGACGCCGGGTCGTGCGAGTCGAATACCAGACTGCCGGGCGGATGGCGCCGCGTGAATTCCCGCTTGAAACATTGGGGGGCGACGCCGAATTTATCGCGTTGCTGCGGGGCGGAAAGGTTCAGACCATTCACACACTAGAGGCCACGCTGGAGGACATCTTCATTGAAGTCACGGGCAGGAGGTTGGAATGAGACGACTGCTTGCCACCGTCCGCTGTGACGTCACGCTTCAATTTCGGCATGGCTTTTATTACGCGACGGCGTTCGTGCTGATTTTTTGCGTGGTGGTGGTCAGCCGGATTCCTTCACTCGACCTGAATTGGCTGCTGCCGGCCCTTCTGCTCGGCAACCTCCTGCTTAACACCTTCTACTTCATCGGCGGCCTCATCCTGCTCGAAAAGGGCGAGGGCACGCTGGAGGCGCAGGTGGTCACGCCGCTGCGGACCTGGGAATATCTGGCATCAAAGGTCGGCACACTCGCCCTCCTCGGTGTGGTCGAGAACACCGTGATCGTGATGTTGCTCGTCGGGCTCGACTTTAACCTGCTACCACTTGCGGCGAGCCTCGTTCTGACTGCGGCGCTCTACTGTCTGGCCGGCGTCATAGCAGTCGTCAGGTACGCCTCGATCAACGAATACCTGATGCCGTCCGTGTTGTATACATCGATACTCTTGGCCCCATTGCTGTCCTACCTGCCTCAATGGGACACGTGGCTCTTTTACCTGCACCCGCTGCAAGCCACGCTACTGTTGGCGCAGTCGGCCTTTCAACCCGTGGCGCGCTGGCAGGCGGTTTACGGTGTGATGTATTCCGCGCTCTGGATCGGCTTGCTGGCTCACTTTAGTCGCCGCGCTTTTGTGCGCTTCATTGTCCCAGGAGCCGGAGGAGGCTGAGATGAACGCCTTGCGGATCGTCAAATCACTTGGCCCGATAGACGCGACGATCGTGCGCCGCGACCCGCTGCTGCGCTGGATTGTAGCGCTGCCGCTACTCATCGCCCTGATCGTTCGTTTCATCCTGCCGGTCATCATCGGGCGGCTGGAAAACACACTACGCTTCGGCCTCGGCGATTTCTATCAGGCGGTTGCCGGCTATTCGTTATTGATTACAGCCCCGATGATGTGCGGGATGGTGATCGGATTTCTGCTGCTCGATGAGCGTGATGACCGTACCCTGTTAGCCCTCCGCGTCACACCACTGCCGCCGGGCGCCTACATGGCCTGGCGACTTTCGCTGCCGCTGCTCCTGAGCGTGGCGGTCTCGCTCACCGCTTTCCGCCTCGCGGGGTTGTCGCAGCCGGGCATTCCAGAACTGCTGGTCTGCGCGCTGGCGACTGCGCCTTTCGCCCCGCTGGTGGCGTTGGCGCTTGCGGTGTTCGCGCAAAATAAGGTGCAAGGCTTCGCGCTTGTAAAAGCTTCGGGCGTCTTCCAGATGGCCCCGCTTGTCGCATATTTCGTCAGGGCCGAGTGGCTCCCGGCCTTCTGGATCTTCCCAACATACTGGCCCGCCAAGCTGCTCTGGACGCTCCAGACAGGAGGCGGGGATGCTTGGCAGTACCTGGCGGCGGGGTTGGCGTATCAGTCGCTCCTGCTCTTTATCTTACTGCGGCGCTTCAACCGCCTTGTCGAGTAGAAAACCTAGGCGCTATGGCCGCAGCGCTGACGAAAATCCATTTGTCTGAAGCCAACGTCCCGATATCAGTAGCGCAGTCTCCTGACCTCATCTGACACGGCGCGCTACCCCGGCGCTTTGGGGCGCACGAGACCTTATCCGCGGGTTACAGATTGCCGAAGCAGCCGAATACCACCAACTGCCACACGCCCCGCCCATAAGTTCCGACATCCCCAATTATGATGATCGGTATCGGCATGGGGAAACGATCTCAACGGCCTTTGCGGAATGGGCGGTAAATCACGTGGTCAGCGAGAGGATAGTTAAGACACGGCAGCGGAGAATTTCATGCGTGGCGATCACGATTTGGAACACGCGCCCAACGTTTGCTCTCCTTTGATAGGAGCCGACATGATAGGCGTTGACGCCGCCCCGCGTCTGGCTGACGCCGGTCAGCAAAATCGAATAGGTCTGCCCAGGATAGTTGGAGAAATCGCTCGGCGAGGTGTGGATGCGCGCGTAGTTGTCCGCCGAGCCGGTGGAGTAACCATAGACGCGCAGCGAAAAGCCGCTATAGGGAAGGATGAATTACGGAGCTTTGAGCGCAGGTGGCCGCGTTGGCGGGCGAGGCTCCCGCCGTATGGTGTGGGATGAACACCTCAGTCGGAATTCAGGAGCTCCTTCGCCGCCATCTCGTCCGTAATGAGGACATTGAAGAGTTTGCCCTTGAGCGCGGCCTTCAGTGAGGCGAGTTTGTATATGCCAGTAGCCACCACCACTCTCTTATTCGCCTTTACCATCTCCTTTACCCTATCTACTCCGAGAGAGGGGAAGATGTTCCATTCAGGGGTCGTCCGTCCGCTCTCATCAAAAAAGGAGTAATTGATGTCGCCTATCGCGCCTTCTCTGATGAGAGAGGTTTCGGTCAGCCGCAGGTTTTCGAGCATATACTTGTGTGGGCGTGGAGACAGTTTCTCGTAGTCCGCATCGGTCTTCAGACAACCCAGGCTCGTAAACATGAAGTCAACCCGTTTCATTTCGCCCAGAACTTCCTGAACGGCTTTTCTTTTACAGAATTCTTCATATTCTTCTTTGATCTTCTGCCTTGAGAGAGGCTTGTTGAGAGGCAGTCCAGTAGCAAAGTGAGCCTGACCGGACTTTCTGCCGCTTCTAACCCAAAGGATGGTTAATAGGACGGTAGGGTCAATGTGGTTAAGGACAGGGCCTGAATCAATGATGGCCGCGGGGACGAGGAAAACGTTTCGCTCTTCGCTCGGCAGCGCCATCACCATTTCATACATCGTGTCACCGCCGCCGAGTGCGACCATCGCGCCTTCGGGAACAGACGCCTCGAAATACTGCGAGGCGGCCTTCCCCAACATCCGGCGCAGAAAGGCCAGGTCGTCCGCATACGAGACGACCACCACGTCCCGGAGCCAATCAAATCTGGTCTTAAGACGCTCCCCCAGGTCGTAGAGCGTCGGAGGTCTGAACTCGATCCGTACATAACCTTGTTCTCTCGCTTCTTCCAGCAGCCGCGCCACCTGCGTGGTGGAAGCGCGGATTTCATGCGAGATGTCCGTCTTGGTCATCTCCTTCTCGTAGAAAAGGTGGGCGACTTTCAATACCTGTCGCAATCTCTCGCCGGCTTCCGCTTTCCTTCGCATTTCAGAGGCTCCTTCTCGAAATTTCCGGACGCGATAGCGACCGGCGCCCGAAAGCTTATCGTTTTCATCTCTTCAGGCAAAGTAAAAATAATATTTTACACTTTAACATAAAATGTTTGATCAAACATTAACCTCTATCGTAATATCCACTGGCGTCGGCGCAATCTCGCCGGTCGAGTCATTGACCGATAACCCGGAGAAATCGACATGTGGGAGTGGCTTTCGAACTTAAGCTCGCTGTCAGTCTTCCTCGCCGTCGGCGCGCTGGGTTTTTTATTCCTGCTCTTGTCGTTCCTCTTCGGCGAGTTTTTCGAAGAGCTCGATTTCGACGAGGGCGCGGATCCGGACCTCGGCGACGGGCCGGGCGTATTCAGCCTGCGGACGCTGAGTATCTTCATCACCGGGCTTG
>DASUFM010000192.1:0-2862 GCA_036274535.1 Blastocatellia bacterium | reverse complement strand
TGGATCGAATTTGCGTGTAATACATGCCGTAGCCGCCGCGAATCGACAGTCGCGAACTGCCGTCCGGGCGCCAGCCGAAGCCGAGGCGCGGCGCGAAGTTCTTCGTCGCGTCGGTCAAGGTCTGCCGGTCGTAGCGCAGCCCGGCGTCGATGGTGAGATCTCGTCGCAGGTGGATGCTGTCCTGTATGAAAGCGGTGTACATCCACTGCGTCAGGTTATAGCTGTCGATTCCGAAGTCTATCGGCTGCGTGTAATTTTGCACGTCGGCCAGCGTTAATTGATCGAATGGCGCCGTCGTCGTGTTCCTGAACGTAAACGCGCCCAGGACCGCCGCGCCGGGCTCGTTGCCGGTCCCGCCAGACGTGTGACGGGTCACGTTTCCGCCGAGCCGCAGATAGTGCTTGCCGAGAGACCAGGAGAGCGTGTCCGAGAACTGCGCCTGATGGCCATAGATGTCTGAGGCGCGCGACTGTCCGATGGTGAACGGCGCGGCGCCGCCGCGCGTGTATGTGGTCGAGAGGTTCTGAGCTTCCCAGAGCGTGACGGGATCGCCGTGCAGATAGGCGAATCGCGCTTCGTTAAGAAGATTCGTGTTAATGACCGCCGTGTGGTTGAGCTGACCGGTCACGGACCTTCGCGTGTATCTGCGCGCGACGCTCGGCGCGTTCGTTCCGCCGACTGCGTCCTGCGGGTTGTCGTCGTAAAACCGATCTATGTTTAAACGGGCCATCAGCGTCTGATTCGACGTGAGCTTGTGGTCCAGCCGCCCGTCGAAAAGAAACTGGCGGTAATGACCCGTGTAATCGAGGCTTCCGTCCGCCGGTAACAGGAACGCCGGCAGCGCGCTGGAGAGGAACGCCGTTCGATCCTGCCGCGTGTAATCGGTCGTGGCGAAGAAGAAAGTCCTGTCCTTGATGATCGGCCCGCCGATCGAGCCGGAAACCTGTCGCAGCGCGTCGGGAATGTCCACAGGATTGATCGCCGCGAGCGTGGACGGCTTGACGCAACTCGGGACGGAGGGCGGGCAGAAATTTTTGGTCGAGAATTTCTCCGCCTGCCAGTCGCCCGGGCGGATCATGAACAGTCCTTCGCCATGCAGGCTGTTCGTGCCGGATTTGGTGACGATGTTCAACGCCGGGCCGGAGGTCCAGCCGTATTCGGAAGAAAACGCGTTCGAGAGCGCTGTTATTTCCTGGATGGCGCCGACCGGCACGGTGGCGATCGCCGTCTGGCGGCCCCAGCCTTCATCATTGTTGGCGCCGTCGAGCAGGACCGTGGTCTGGCGGCGTCCGCCCACGCCGGTGACGAAATACGTCGCGTTGACGAAGAGGTCGCCCGTGCCCTTCGCCTGCCGGAACGCCGAATTGAGAAGAGGCAGAGTCGTCACCTTCCGGCCGAGGATCGGCGTCCCATCAATCTGGCGCCCGTCGAGCCGCCGCCCAATCTGCGGGTCCGCGCGCATGCCTTCGGCGGCCCCGTAAACGACGACTTCAGCCTTCTCGGCGCCGACGGCAAGCTTCACGTTCAGTGTCGCGGTCTCGCCCGAGCGCAGCGTAATGTCCTTAAGTTCCTGGACGCCGAATCCTTCCCTGGACACGCTGACCGTGTAGCTTCCGGTCAGCGACAGCGCCGGAATTGTGGCGCCGCCATCGCTTCCCGAGACGGCCTCGCGCGCGGCGCCTGTCGCGTTGTTTACCGCCGACACTCTGGCCCCCTTCACGACGGCGCCGGCCTGATCTGACACGGTGACGATCAGCGTCGCCGTATTTGGAGATTGCGCGCGAGCAAGTCCCGCGATGATGACAAAGAGAGCGATTAGAAGCGCGGGCAGGCGCAATCGATTATTGGTTGTCATTTCATACCTCGTCTTTTTTGAAATAGTTCGTGGCCCGATCCGTAGCCTGCATGAGTAGTGATGAAATAGTGATGGTAATTTCTGATTGTTTTTGCCACCGGCGAAGTCCGTGAATATTCGCTTCCATTTGGGGCCGAAATTCTATTGGGTCTACGGGTCAGTACCGCGAGAGGTAGCGAGCGGGGCTTGACACAAAACCCGCTCGCTACCGCTCGCGGTACTGACCCGGCGCGCCTTTACATGCGCCCATTTGTAATGCGCTCTATATCCCGGAAGGTGAATTACTACCAGGATTCGTATGTGGCGTTTGCCATCGGGCGCCCAGCTGCTATAATCCGCGCGCGCATCAACTTTCCCCCGCGCATTGCCGTTCAGTCAGTCCAACTCGTTGAACAATTCTCAATTGAATAATCGCCTAATATAAGGAGTCTCCATGGAGAAGATTGCCCGTATTGTTCTTCAGTTTGCTCTGGTCTTGATTTGTTGCGTAGCGGCCCTGGCGCAGCCGGATAAGCGCCAGAACATCACTCCCGAAAAAAAGACAGACCCGCAACCCGTCGAGGCCGCGCCCGCGCTCTTTCCCTATCAACCGATCGGATCGTGGGTCGGCAAACGATTCATCTTTCTGCCCAAACCGAAAGGCTCGGAATCCGGGACTTACGAAGATTTCAATCGCTCGGTCACGCATAAGAAATACTCCGGCCGTGTCGCTCGCGTCATCTCGGCAAACGATTCCGGCAGGAGCGCGTTTATAGAGTTAGAGATGGAAGACGACGGCGAAAAGCTGCGCGTCTTCACGGTCGCCAACAAGGAGTCGGTCAGAGGCATGGCGCTCCTCGATGACATCGAGAACGCCCGCAAACAATGGGCCGGCAAAACGCTCTGGAGCAAACTTCTGATGATTTCGAGTTACGACGAAGAGAGCGGAGCGGTTACCATGACCCGAGTCAAAAAATTCGGGCCGCTCAAAGTGGTCGATGTCGTTCCCGGGTGGGATGAAGAGAAAC
>DASUFM010000191.1:0-2845 GCA_036274535.1 Blastocatellia bacterium | reverse complement strand
CACAATGCCGACAAGGCCGCTGATCACGAGCATAGTCACGGGAAACAACGACAGCTCTTTTTCGGCGATCAGCGAAAACATCTGCGGATCCAGCCTGGCGTGCAATCCCGAAAAGCCGCCGGCCGCCTTCAGCCCGAAGGGGATCAGCAGGAAGGAAAGAATGATGATGAAGATGCCCTGAATGAAATCCGTATTGACCGTCGCGACGAGCCCCCCGGCGACGCCGAAGAACACAAACAGCGCCGTAACGCCCCAGATGATCCATGTCTCGGAGACCCCGGTAATGCCGGCTATGGTCAGCGCCGAGGCTTTGATGATCGTCCCCTGCCACAACATAAACAGGTATAGCGCGAAGAATGAATAGCCGACGCCCAAAGATTTGCTGAATCGCTCTTCAAAAAAATCGGCCGTCGTCGTATAGCGCATCCGGCGGAAGATCGGCGAAAGCAGCCAGAAGAACGGCGTCGAAAAAATATACATCCACTGGTACCAGATGCCCGCCATGCCGATTTCATAAGACGCGCCGGCGACGCCGATGGCGTAATCGGCGCGCGTGCCGGTAGTCAGCGCCTGGGCGACCATCAGCAATTTGCCGAACCGGCGATTTCCCATGAAAAAACCTTCAGTGTCTTTGACGCGCCGCGACACGTACAGCCCGAAAGCCGTGATTCCGGCGAGATACGCGATGATGACCGTCAGATCGAGTTTCGATAGTCCACCCATTATTTCCCTCAGAATTTCATCCACAAAGTCACACGAAGAAACACTAAGGATTGTTTTCATCTTTGTGACCCTTCGTATGACTTAGTGGATGAGATTTTTGAAAATCGTTAAAGACTCAGCCGCGAATGAACGCTATATAACATAACTTTATCGCTGCTGAGTAGTCTGTGCGGGTATAATGGCGCCTCCAAAATCCCCATGGTGATAATTCATATCCAAAGGTGATTATGCGTAATCCGGCCCCAAAAAGAATGCGACTGGCGTTTGCCATTTTCTCGGCGATGCTCTGTCTGCTGATCCAGGCGCAGTCGGCCTTCGGCCAACGGATCAGCGGCTTCGAGCGAATGAATGAACTCCGCAGGCTGCGCGCCCAGCTCCAGCTTGTGGACCCGCTGCGCGACTCGGATGTCGTCGTGATATTAAATGAGCGAGTGATTTCCGAGGCGGCGCAGCGACTCGTGGGTCTTGAATTCCTGATGTCCAGAGGCGGATCGTTGAAGGTCACTTCAATCCAGAGCGATATGAAAATGGCCGCGGCGACATTCAGGATCGGGGTCCAGGCGAAATCCTCCATGACGATGAATCTGCAGCTGATCGGACGGCTCAACAGCGGAGAGTTTGAAAGAGGCGCGCTGCGATTGCCGCTGAAAATCGTCGATGTGAAATTGATGAACGGCGGGCTTTCGGGCTTCTTTCTGAAGACGCTCTTCGGCGAATGGATCAATCCGAAGACCTGGGACAGAAAATTGCCGGCGATCGAAATCCCCATGGAATTCGCTGAGACGCTGAAGATTCCGCCGGGGCGCTTCGACGTCACGGGCGAATTGCCGATGGAAGTTTCAACGCCGGAATACCAGGCGCCGTTGAAATTCTCTGTAACGTCCATGCTGGCGCTCGATAAACGCGCCGTGGTTTCGCTGCGTTTGGGCCAGGACGCCCGGTCGAAGCAGATCCCGGCGTCATATGAAGGCAATGGTTCAATCGACGTCGTGGGCCCGAACGATAGCGATACGGCGGCCCTGGAAAGCGCCACGCTGGCGCTCGAAGACGACATCATGCGCCTGAGCGAAGGATTGAATGTGAACGGCGACTTTCGCGCGGTGTTGAGCCGCCGCCTGATCAATGAAATGCTCGCGCAGATTACCGCGGCGCATGAGGCCGATCTCGAAATCCGCCTCAAGAAGGGGCGCATTCGTTCGGAAGAGGTCAATGTCATCGTCAACGTCAAGAATTACACTGACGTCGAGGGCGGAGAAGGGCGCGCGAACCTGACGCGGGTCGACATCGAAAGTATTGCGGATGGAAAAGCCACCGTGCGGTTGAGCGGCGAGGGGGAAGTGGACGCCAGAATTCGCGGACGTGAGTTCGGAGTGCCTTACGCCATCTCGCCTCATATGATCTTTTCGATAAAGGATCAGCCTCTGCCGCTGGAATTCGCCAGCGAGGGAAAGAAGATTTTTCTGCGCGCCGCGCCGGGTTCCACACTGCCCATAGATGTACAGTTTAATTTGAAGATCGCCGGGCACGACGTGCGATTCGACCGCCGGTCAGTCGCGCAAGCCGATAAGTGGCTGAATCGGGTCGAACTGCCGTCATTTTTCGACCGCGAGATTTCGCTGCCGCGCAGAATTTTGCTCGACGCCGCCGGCCATCCGCACGTAATCGAAAATCGAAATCTCGGCTACACGCTTTCCAACATGCGCATCAGCGCGAAAGACGACGCGATCGAAATCACCGCCGATGTCAAACTAGACTAAATCGGGCCATACAACGATAGGACATTGGCCACAGAGGTCACAGAGCGCACAGGGTGGAGTAGGCATACGCTTTCCCCTCCGTGTTCTCCGTGACCTCTGTGGCTAATTCTTCCGCCCCTGGTCTGTTCTGATTTAGCCGAGATAATCCGTTATGGGTTAATGAAGTTAAGTTGAGTCCCTCGATAAGAAGCTCCGTGCTATATAATGGACAGCGGACAATGGACTAACTTAATCCCAGTCTTGGGTTGACTACTCAGAAATCATGCCTGCGTGGCAAAGATTGTAGAACAGAACCTTCAATTGAAGAGTGTTCCACAAACCAAGCCACGAACGGGAAAAAACGCGATCTATGAACTTCAACCATA
>DASUFM010000190.1:0-6900 GCA_036274535.1 Blastocatellia bacterium | reverse complement strand
GAAGCGTTCGCGTAGATACGGTCGAGCAGGGTCAACGCGCGGCGACGGTCGCCGTCAAGGATCGCATCCGTCAGTTCAAAATTCGAATGCTCGCGGGAATTGAGAACCAACTCGTCAATCTCGGGCTTCCCTATGCGCCCTTTTTCCCCGGCGTAATTGATCAATTTGTCCAATTCGGTCGAGAGCCGCATCAGATCCACTCCGACCATCCCGACCAGATAAGACGCCGCCTGTGGTTCGATAAGACGGCCGGAGCGCGCGACGTAATCGCGAATCCACTGCGGCGCGGCGTCCCGCTCGTCCAGCGGATCGAAGCTGACAACCTCGCATGACTTTCGCAGCATCGTCGCGATGTTACGCCGGTTGTCCAGCGCGTCGCTCACGAAGACCAGCGCGGTCGTTTCGGCCGGCGCGCGCAGATAATCCTTCAAAGCCTCGATCTGTTTGTCGTCGCTGATCGATTCGAAACCCGTGACGACGACCATCCGCCGGGTCGAAATCATCGGAAATTGCCGGGCCAGCGCCAGGGCGTCATCCAGGTTCCCCTGTGTGACCGAGATCCTGGCTAAATTGAAATCCCGCGCCGATTCGTCAACCGCGGCTTCCAGCAGTTTCTTCAACGCCTGATCGCGCAGATATTTTTCCGAGCCTTCAAACAGGTAAAGCGGCCCTATCTGGCCGCTCTGAACCTTGCGATGGAATTCGGATTGGGATTTGACTGCGTCCTGTGAGCCCTGGCGTTTCATGAATATAAGAAAATCATCCACAAAGCCACACGAAGGGCCACAAAGATAAAGTCAGTCCTTAGTGTATCTTCGTGTGACGTCGTGGATGCGACTTTGATTTCAAAATCCTTCCAGAATGGTCGCGATCACGCTCTTCGCGAAATCCCGCGCGAGGCGGTCTGTCGCGGGCCCGTCTTCATTGAAGAAGGCTTTCGGGTCGCCGGAAATTTCGTATTCGCCGCGAAAAATGTAGTTCTGGTTATTGAAAAGCACTTTATTAGTCGTCTGATCGCGCACGGCCACCTCGACGGAGATGGTGATCTCGAACAGCCTGGCCCGCCCCTGATCATCGATCAGCACCGGGCGGAAGCTGAAATTTCTAATAGCGCCGGTCATGACCGCGTCCGCGCCTTCAGGCTCGGAAACGATTTTGAGCGAGCGCGAGCGGCGGATCGCTTCGTCTATCACGGCGGAGGTGAACCGCTGCTCGACTTTGTATCTCAGACTGGGATTTTGGAACGGCGGAATTGCCAGCGTTTTGATATGCTTCGGCAAGCCGCCACGACCTGCCGGCCCGTAGCATTCAGTATATCCGCTGACTGACAACAACAACGCGGCAAAAAATATGGCGCTCAGTGTTCGTTTTATCATCATAAAGAGTCTCCTACGGGTATGCGCAAGCCAACATCCATGAAACCGACGCCGGTGTCAAGTGATGTTTTCCCACAAAAATACCTGTATTAGAAAACTAAACCTGAGGTAAATCTGTTGACGATGGATGAAAACGCGAATAGACTCGCGCCGTTCTTGGGCGTTTTCAGTATTTTTTTTTACCTGCTTGCGTTATGAACTCACCTTGCATGTTCTGGCCCAGTTTGGATGAAGGTTACACCGACGAGTTCGGTGAAATTTGTCCGGAAGTGTACCAGGCGGCGGGCGAATTGTGGCCACAGGCCGAGAATTTTATTAATTCTCGGCTACATGATCCTGCGGCTGGTATGCGGCTGATGTTCAAAGCCGCCGCAACCGTTTCGCGCAAGCGTGAGAAAGATCCGGACCAAATCCGCGATATCAAAGCGTATCTCTGGACCTCTTTCAAGCATGAAATCTATGATGCGGCGGAAAAAGAGAACCGCTTCCAACCGCTGGAGACCGAAAATCAGCCGGAGAACGGCGCTTACATTCAGTCTGAAGCGCTGAACGATCAGATTTTAATCGAGGAATTGATGGCTCAGATGGACTCGTGGACTCGTAAAGTCTTTGAGTTGCGGGTGCTCGGCTATCAGTACGATGATATCGGGCAAATGCTCGAAATGCGCCCTCACCATCTACGCAGCAAATTCAACAAAGAGATCAAGAAGCTGTCTCACAAGCTCTTCGGCTGAAAATCTCGGAAAAAGTTTGTAGTCCCGCCTTCAGGCGGAAGTTTCGGCTGCAAATCCATTCCGTGATACCAAACCATCCCGCCTTCAGGCGGGACTACAAACTTTTCATTTTTTTTCGCTCGCCGGCGCCTTTTACTGTTTCAACCCCTCTACAGGTTATAAGAAGGAATTTTCTGGGAAAGAAGACAATGAAGCGCCACCCCACAAATCATAAGATCCTGGCGCCGAAGCAAGCAGATATTCCGTTCAGGCTGATAGATTTAGATGACCCGGAAAAGCTGATTCTCACTATCCGGAAGCATTTTGCGACTGGATATCCAAATGAGATGCGGGTAGGTTGTCCCGCTCCGGCTGTGATCCGGGCAGCGCGAGTTCTGGAGCCGCCTGACTACGAGTTGCGCGCTCACCTGTTTCGCTGTTCCAAGTGCTTCAATGAATACAGGGAAGCGATACGGAATCATTACCAACAACCCGGCCCCGCGACGACGGCCGGGAATTGGCGAACAAAATTGATCGACGCGCTGTCGAGATGGCGTCTGCCGCTGTCGGCGACTATAGCCGCGTCGTTGTTGCTGACGGCGAATTTATTCATCCAGTTGAAAGGCCGGCGCCAACAAACAGTGGCGCCGCAATCGAGTTATACCCGTTCTCAGCCTGCGCCAGTGGCGTCAGCGGGAAATCCGCCGGCGCCAGCGCCCCCGGCGCCAAATACGAGGCGATCTACAGGATCCGAAATTGAAAAGCCCCGCCACAAAGAGTCACTCGCGATCAATCTGGACTTGAATAGGTACAAAGCTCTAGGCGACTACCTGCGCGGCGGTTCGTTGCGCGAAGAGGAAAGAAAAATCGAACTTCCGCCGCGTCGCGCGCTTTTGAAACTGCAATTGCGCAAGGGTAGCGATGCCGGTCGTTACCGGATCAGCATCATCGATCCGGACAGTAACCGATTAACCGAAACCACCGCCAACAGCCGTAACGGGAAATCGGTCAACGCTGTTCTCGATCTGCAGCGCGCGGCCCGGACGGCGCATCGTCTGCGCGTCGAGCGCGGAGATGACCTGAACGAATACCTGATCGAAATCGCAAAACCTTAAATTGTGGTCGCAATGGCGGGGCAAATATGGGAAACGGTAAATAGGGCTCTCAGTCCATTTTGCGACATGCTGAGCGCAGGCATCGCATCACAATGACACAATCTCCCTGGATCAGCCGCAGCGGCAATCGCACCAGCAGCCAATGGGTCAAATGGATGATCTATTGCGTTGTTTTCTCTACTCTGATTTTCAGGCCCTTTCCGGCGACAAACGCGGCGGAAGACGCGCTGCGTTTGGAAATGGCGCGGAGCATGGAGCGGATCATCGGCGGCGGAGAAACACATCAATACAGTATCTCGCTCAGCCCCGGCGTATACCTGCGCATTGCGATCATGCAGCAAGGCATCGATGTAGTTATGACGGTTCTGGATCCGGCGAATCGCAGAGTCGCGCGGATCGATCGTCCTAATGGCGCGTACGGCCCGGAGACGGTCTCGGTGATCGCCGAAACGGAGGGCGATTACCTGATCGAAGTAAAGGCGGCGTCGAAGTACGCGGCGCCCGCGGGATACGTTATCACCGCGACCGATATGCGGGAGGCGAATGAAGAAGACAGGCGGCGCGTCGCGGCCGAAAAAGCCGTCAGCGCGGGCGAGGAGCTGCGCGCCAGCGCGACGGCGGACACGCTGAGCCAGGCCGTTGAAAAGTTCGGCCAGGCCGCCACGATCTGGCGAAGTCTGGACGAACGCTATGAAGAGGCGATTGCGATCTATGGGCGCGGCTGGTGTTATCAGGCGCTCGGAGATTACTTCAACGCAATTTGTGATTTCCGCAAGGCGGCCACGCAGATGGAGGAGCTGCAGGATCGCGTCGGCGAGGCGATTGCGAGGTCGGCGCTCGCCTGGGATTATATTTACATCGGCGAGAACGAACAGGCGCAGGAGAGTTTCAAGCAAACGCTCCGCGTATATGAATCGCTGGGCAATCTGCGCGGCCAGGCCATCACGATCTATGGCATTGGCATGACGTATGCGCTGGCGTCGGAATCGGAGCGCGCTCTGAAATATTTCCAGCGCTCATTGGAGTTGCGAACGAAGGTCGGCGACAGGGCCGGCGAAGTTCTTACGCTCTCGGCCATCGGCATGGCGTATAACGACATTGGACGCTCGGATAAAGCGACTGATTACTTGCGGCGGTCGCTCGAACTCTCCCAAACACTCGACGATTTGCAGATTCGAACTAATCCGCTCACAAAGCTGGGCTGGGCGCATCTGACTTTGCGACAGTTGGGCGAGTCTCGCGACTATTTCGAGCAGGCGCTGCGCGTCTGCCAGTCCACAGGCGACCGCGCCAGCGAAATTCCCGTGCGTTACGGACTGGCGCGAGTGGAAATGGAGCGGGGGCGTTTGGAGGAGGCGCGGCGCCACATAGAAACATCTCTGGGGATCACCGAATCGCTGCGCTGGCGCAACAGCAACTTAAGCGTGCGGGACGCCTACCTGAGCCAGGCGCAGGACTATTACCAGCTTTATACCGAGTTGCTGATGCGGCTTCACCGCGGCGATCCGACTGCGGGTTACGCCTCGGCCGCGCTGCAGGCGAGTGAACGCGGCCGCGCCCGTGGCCTGCTCGACGCGCTCGCCGAAGCCCAGATCGACCTGCGCAGGGGCGTGGACTCGCAATTGGTCGCTGAAGAACAGCGGTTGCAGCATAAGCTCAACGGCCTGTCCGCAACGCAGATGCGTCTGCTCAACGGCAGACACACCTCCGAGCAGGCGTCGGCCATCGAAAAATATATCAAAACAACCATCGACCTGCTTGAAGAAACTCGCGCTAATATCATAAAAGCCAGTCCGAGATACGCCGCGCTGACTCAGCCGCATCCGGTCAGTCTCGAGCGCATTCAACGCGAACTGCTCGACGACAACACGTTGCTGCTGGAATATGCGCTCGGCCAGGAGCGCAGCTACCTCTTCCTGGTCTCGTCGTCGAGCCTGCAGACTTTCACGCTCCCGCCGCGCGCCGAAATCGAAGCGCGGGCGAGGCGCATCTACAACCTGCTCTCGGCGCGAACGCTGTATTCGCGCGCCGAAACGCCGGAGCAGAGAGAAGCGCGTATCGCCGAGGCGGACGCCGAACTGCCTCGCGAGGCCGCCGAATTGAGCCGCATGATTCTGTCCCCGGCGGCGGCGCAGCTGGGCGAGAAGCGCCTGCTCATAGTCGCGCAAGGCGCATTGCAATTGATTCCCTTCGCCGCGCTCCCATCGCCTCAGACGGAGGGGCCGGGATACGGGGGGATAGAGAGACAGAGAGACGGAGAGACGGAGAGACGGAGAGACCGAGGATGGAAGATCGAAGATGGAAGATTGAAGATTGAAGATAGCGATCCTCGATCCTCGATCCTCGATCCTCGATCTTCCGTCCTCCGTCCCTCCGTCTCTCCGTCCCGCTATCACTCTCTCCCCCAGTCTCCTCATCCCTCCGTCTCCCGGCCCCTCCGTCCCCCTGTTTCTTCAGCGCCGCTGATCGTCAATCACGAAATCGTCAGTCTGCCGTCAGCTTCCACACTGGCCATTTTGCGGCGGGAGACGGCCAGGCGTAAGCCAGCGCCCAAAACCATTGCCCTGCTGGCCGATCCGATTTTCGAGAAGAGCGACGAACGCTTAAAAGGAGCGGCGCTTCAAACTCAGCGCCCATTTCAATCACAAAATCAACCCGACAATCAAATTGACCGGGCCGATCAGGCCAAACCGCCCGCCCGCCCGGAGCATCTGCTGCGCGCAATCGAGGCGTTCGGAGAATCGAGCGGCGAGTTCAGTTTTCCGCGCCTGACTTCCAGCGGCTGGGAGGCGGAACAAATCGCCAGAATGGCCCCGGCCGATCATGTCTTGAAAGCCCTCTCCTTCGACGCCAATCGCCAACTGGCGATAAGCGGCGAGTTGGGCGATTACCGCATCGTGCATTTCGCTTCGCACAGTTTCATCAATGCCGCGCACCCCGATTTGTCCGGCATAGTGTTATCTCTCTTTGACCGAAACGGCCAGGAGCAGGATGGGTTTCTTCGACTGCACGAAATCTACAACCTCAGGCTTCCGGCCGACCTGGTGGTGCTCGGCGGCTGTCGAACCGGACTCGGCAAAGAGATCAAAGGCGAGGGGCTGATAAGCCTGACTCGAGGGTTTATGTATGCCGGCGCGCGCCGAGTCATCGTCAGCGCATGGGAAGTCCAGGATGGGCCGTCGGCGACGCTGATGGTCAAATTCTATCGTGGGCTGCTCGGCCCGAAGAAATTGTCGGCGGCCGCCGCCCTGCGCGCCGCACAGATCGAAATGTCGCGTGATAAACAGTTCGCCGCGCCCTATTTCTGGGCCGGCTTCACGCTGCAAGGCGAATGGAGGTGAACTACGGTTACCGTCAAAGTCTGCTACGAATCCTCAGAAGATCCAGCGGTAGGCAAAATTGTCTCGCTGGGCGGCGAAGAACTTAAAGTCTCAGACAGCCAGTTTACCGACAACGACGGCGAAGCCCTCTTCAACATCGAACCCCGCGAAGGTAGAGTCTTCGTCTTCGTTAACGGATCAATCGCCTATAAGGGTTATATGAGAGAAAAAATCGTCGTTTATGTTTGAACAGGGCCTATAGGTCCTATAGGCCACGCCCCGTCTATTATTGCTTCACAATCTGAGACCCCAGCCATTCCGCTCGCAGTTTCTTCATTTCAGGCGTCAGTTCCCGGCCGGAGTTCTCATACGAGAC
>DASUFM010000189.1:0-10083 GCA_036274535.1 Blastocatellia bacterium | reverse complement strand
CAAAACATCAAATGGGGTTTTATTCATTGATCCATCGGTCATCAATTCTACCGGACGCGCGGCTGGAGGCTTTGGTTCCACTCCCTTCGACGGCCAGGTCTTCTTCAACGTAGCGCCGGGCCAGACGGGCAATCTGGATCGCGCCTTCATTAATGGCCCGCTCAACTTCAACCTGGACGCCTCAGTGGTAAAGAACATCCAAATCCTGGAGACGGTGAAACTGCAGTTGCGTCTTGAGGCGTTCAATGCGCTGAACCGCGCGAACTTCGGTGTGACTGCCGCACAACAGTTCTCGCTCTTCAATATAAACAGCGCGACCTTCGGGCGCATTGACCAAGCTTCCGACGGCCGCATCATTCAGATCGGCGCGCGCCTCGACTTCTAGGCGCGCTGCCATTCGCCTCTAACAAAGCTTGGGCGCTGCTTCGCGGGAGGCAGCGCCCAATTTTTTCTATTCGATAATCCGTTCATCGCTCTTTTGGATAAGGGCGATAAAAAGGCTCATAAGAAGTGCGCTACTGCATTCCGCTCGCTTAAATCCCCGCCGCTCACGACGTGGCCGTGTCTTACCAAGGCGTTTTACCTCATCGGCATTAAACGTGGATGGACTGGACGAAAAAAACTTTTAGCTCTTCTCAAGGATAAATTGGTAAAGCTGCCTGTTTTCGTCGTCATTCAGGTTGTTTCCGAAAATTCGCCGAACACCCGCCGCATGGCGTCCGCGACTTCGCCCAAGGTCGCACACGCTTCGACCGCCGCGATAATCCTCGGCATCAATCTGTTGGCGCAACGCCCGCCGTCGCCGTAGAATATCATATGCTGAACATTAACTGGACTGAGTACTTTCAGTACCGAGCCGCGTTGAGAGGTTATGACCTGTCAACGCTCGAGCGCATCATCCGTCATTCGAGCGAGCGATACTTTGACACTGAGACGGGGCGAACCATCGCAGTTGGCCGTCACGACCGGCGACTGGTGATGATTCCATATGAAGCGCATGGAGATGTCATCACTCCCGTCACAGTCCACGCCATAACTCGTCAGCAGATCCGGTTCCGGTTGCGAACCGGCAGGTTTACGCATGAATAAAACGATCATACGATATTTCGAGCAGGAAGATATTCTCCACCTGGTGATTTCCGAGGAGCCGGAGAGCCGGAGTTTGGAACTTAGTCCAGGCGTCACTGTCGAACTCAACGATCAGAATGAACTGATCGGAGTGGAAATATTGAACGCAAGCAAGTTCCTTCGGGATGCGGTGCTGGAGTCTGTCCAGGCGAAAACACTACAACTGCTCGAATCACAGGCGGCTTAAGACTCATATCGCCTCCGAGTACTCGCCGAACACGCGTCGCATGGCATCCGCGACTTCGCCAAGCGTCGCATATGCTTCGACCGCGGCGATAATCCTCGGCATCAGGTTTTCGCCGGAGCGCGCGGCGCGCTCGACTTCATCCAGCGCCGCCATTGCCGCCGCATTGTCGCGTTCGGCTCGCGTTTTTTGGAGGCGTTCGACCTGCGCCCGCTCGAAGGCCGGATCGATCTTCAACGTCGGAATCGTAGTCTCTTCCTTAATCTGGAAGCGGTTGACTCCGACTACGATCTCCTTACCGGCTTCGACCGCTTTCTGGTAATCATAAGCGGCGCGCTCTATTTCGCGCTGCGGATATCCGGCTTCGATAGCCGCGAGCATCCCGCCCATCGCGTCGATTTTCTCTATGTATTCGGAGGCGCGGCGTTCGATTTCGCCGGTCAGATATTCGACGGCGTAAGAGCCCGCGAGCGGATCCGCCGTGTCGGCCACGCCGGATTCGTATGCGATGACCTGTTGAGTCCGCAGCGCGACGCGGGCCGCGTCCTCGGTAGGCAGTCCCAGCGCTTCGTCCATCGCGTTGGTGTGCAGCGATTGCGCGCCTCCCATGACCGCCGCCAGCGCCTGGATCGTGGTGCGGATGACGTTGACTTCAGGCTGTTGGGCCGTGAGCGTCGAACCGGCGGTCTGCGTATGAAATCGCAGCATCATCGATTTCGGATTCCTGGCGCCGAATCGGTCGCGCACGATATGGGCCCAGAGCCTGCGCGCCGCCCGGTATTTCGCGACCTCTTCCAGAAAGTCGTTATGGGCGTTGAAAAAGAACGCCAGGCGCGGCGCGAAATCATCGATCCTCAATCCGGCGTCGAGCGCGGCCTGAACGTAGGCGATGCCGTCGGCCAAAGTGAACGCGACCTCCTGAACGGCCGTCGAACCGGCTTCGCGGATGTGGTATCCGGAGATCGAGATCGTATTCCAGTTCGGAACCTCTTTCGCGCACCAGGCGAAGATGTCGGTGATGATTCTTAAAGAGGCGCGCGGCGGATAGATGTAAGTCCCGCGCGCGATATATTCTTTCAAAATATCATTCTGAATCGTGCCGTTGAGTTTATCGGGCGCGACGCCCTGTTTCTTCGCGACCGCGATGTAGAGCGCGAGCAGGATCGAGGCGGTCGCGTTGATCGTCATCGAGGTCGAAACCTTGTCGAGCGGGATGCCGTCGAAGAGAATCTCCATGTCGGCCAGCGAACAGATGGGCACGCCCACCCGCCCGACCTCGCCGGCGGCGAGCGGATGATCGCTGTCATAGCCGATCTGAGTCGGCAGGTCGAAAGCCACCGACAATCCGGTCACGCCGTGTTCGAGCAGGTATTTGTATCGCCGGTTCGACTCTTCGGCCGTGGCGAAGCCCGCGTATTGCCGCATCGTCCACAAACGGCCACGATACATCGTCTCATAAACGCCGCGCGTGAATGGAAATTCGCCCGGCGCTCCCAGTTCGCGTTCGATGTCTGGCGCGACGTCTTCCGGAGTAAAATGGTTTTTGAGCTCGATGCCGGATGAAGTGGCGAATTCATCTTTTCGCTCTTTGGCTCTGGTCATTGACATATGCAAATAGAATCCCGAAATGATTTGTGTTTAAATTGACCTTCAATTCTAAATCAAGTCCCGTAGGATTAGTACGGCGCCACAAATTAACGCGCCGAGCCGTACATCGAGGTAGAACTTTGGATGAAAACCTGGAAAGGCTGATCCGCGAACTGGGCGAAGCGATCAACGAGGCGATCAACGATTCGGAAGAGATTCACGAAGCGATGGAGCGAATCCGCGCGACCGGCGCCGAGGTGATGCTCATCCTCGAAGCGACGATAGCCTTCAAAGAGAAGCCCGTCGCCGAATCCGGCGATGAAAACGAAGAAAAGCCCAAATTCAGAGACATTTCAATTGAACAGCGGCTGGCCGAAATCAGTCACGAAGATCGGCAGTTTCTGAAGAGCCTGAACATCAAGTTCGATAATGACGAATAATCCATACTGTAGGGAACCACTATGACAATCAACGCCATACCCATTCTGATCGCCGTTCTCTGCATTTACGCCATCGCGTACCGCTACTACAGCGCGTTCCTCGCCGCGAAGGTCCTGGCTCTGGACGATTCGCGCGTCACGCCGGCGCACAAGTTCACCGACGGCGCCAACTATGTTCCGACGAACAAATATATTTTATGGGGTCATCATTTCGCGGCGATCAGCGGGCCGGGGCCGTTGATCGGGCCCGTGCTGGCTGCCCAGTTCGGATTCCTGCCGGGCCTGTTGTGGCTGGTGATCGGCGTGGTGATCGGAGGCGCGGTTCACGACTTCGTCACGCTGGTGGTTTCGATGCGGCACGGCGGCAAATCGCTGGCGGAGATCGCCCGTCGCGAAATTGACCGGGTCACGGGCACGGTCGCCACATTCGCGATCATAGTGATTTTGATGATCGCGCTCGCGGGCGTGGGACTTGCCGTGGTCAACGCGCTGGCAGAAAGCCCCTGGGGGTTGTTCACAATCGCGACGACCATTCCGATCGCGCTCCTGATGGGAATGTATATGTTCCGCTGGCGCGGGGGGTCGCATCGGGCGATTACCGAAGGCACGATCATCGGCGTCACCCTGCTTTTCCTGGCGGTCGTTTACGGCAAAGTAGTGCAGGACTCGTCATTCGGCCATTATTTCAAATATGGCAAAACTGGCATCACGCTGATGCTCGCGGTGTACGGTTTCGCGGCTTCGGTGCTGCCGGTCTGGATGCTGCTCACGCCGCGCGATTACCTGAGCTCGTACATGAAACTCGGGTCGATAGCGTTTCTCGCTCTGGGGATTTTCGCCGTGGCCCCGGCGCTCAGGATGCCCCCGATTACGGCGTTTACCGAAGGCGGCGGCCCGGTCGTTCCGGGCAAGGTCTTTCCGTTCGTCTTCATCACCATCGCGTGCGGCGCGATCTCCGGCTTCCACGCGCTGGTCTCATCCGGCACCACGCCGAAGATGGTCGACAAAGAGACGCATGCGAGATGCATCGGTTACGGCGGGATGTTGTGCGAATCCATAGTCGGCGTGATGGCCCTGATCGCGGCCTCCGCGATGTTTCCGCACGATTACTTCCAGATCAACGTTCCGGTCGAAGCGTTCGCGAAAGTCGACGGCGCGCTGCGTTCGATGGGCTTCGATCAGTCGAACCTGGAAGCGCTGACGCGCGATGTGGGCGAGGCGACGCTTGCGGGGCGCACGGGCGGCGCGGTCAGCCTGGCCGTGGGGATGGCCCAGATATTCTCCAGGATCCCTTTCATGGAAGGGCTGATGAGCTACTGGTATCACTTCGCCATCATGTTCGAAGCTCTCTTCATCCTGACGACGGTCGATGCCGGAACCCGCGTGGCGCGGTTTATGATGCAGGAGACGCTGGGCGCGGCGCACAAGAAGTTCGCGCAGACCGGCTGGCTGCCCGGCGCGATCTTCGCGAGCCTCCTCGCCGTCATCCCATGGACTTACATGATCCTGACCGGGTCTATCGCGACGATCTGGCCCCTGTTCGGAATGGCCAACCAGATGCTGGCCTGCGTGGCGTTATGCGTCGGGACGACTTACATCATCAATTCGGGCCGCGCGCGTTTCGCCTGGGTGACGATCACGATGCTTGCTTTCCTCAGCGTGATCGAGTTGACCGCGGGCTACCAGAATATCACTCAAAATTATCTGCCGAAAAAACTTTATATGCTGACGGGCATTACTATTAGTCTGATGGCCGGGTTGTGTGTCGTCCTCATCGGCTCCGTCGCGAAATGGTATCGCGTTCTGGCGAGAGGCGCCGCGAGCGATTCCGCCGTCTCGCAGACTGTGCCGGCGGAGTAAGGCGCCAATATGCAGGGCACAGTGAAAACAACAGTCACGAGGGGCAATTGACCGATCCTTTCCGGCATCGGGGTATTTAAAAATGATAAGTCGTTTATCAGTTGTTGGCGGCAATATCGTCACACCGGATGAAGTGATCGAAAACGGCGTCGTCCTTTGCGAAGACAGCTATATCAAAGCCGTCGGATCGTCCTGCGCGATCGAGCCTGAACCCGGCTCGCGGATCATCGACGCCAGGGGACGCTTCGTCATGCCCGGCTTCATCGACACACACTTTCACGGCAGCGGCGGCGACGACGTGATGGCCAGCGGCGCCGAGGGCATTCGACGAATCTCGCGCGCATTGTTGAAATTCGGGACGACCGGATACCTGGCCACGACCATCGCCGCGCGGCACGAAGAGCTGATGCGCTGCGTCGAAAACACGATCGCGGCGGAAGAGGACGACCCTTTCGCGGCTGAAATTCTGGGCCTTCACATCGAGGGGCCTTATATCAACCCCAAATTCAAAGGCGCGCAGCCTGAATGGGGCATCCGCGATCCGAACTTCGACGAATGCGCTCGATTGCTGGACGCGGCGGGTGGGCGGATCAAGATCGTGACCGTCGCCCCGGAACTGCCGGGCGGATTGGAGATTATCAGAAAGCTTGCGCGCGCGGGCGTCGCGCCGTCGCTGGGACATTCCGAAGCCGATTACGACACGGCGCTCGCCGCAATCGAAGCCGGCGCCACGCGCGCAACGCACCTCTTCAACGCGATGTCTGGCGTTCACCACCGCAAACCTGGGCTGGCCGTGGCGGCATTGAACGAACCCGGCATCTGCGCCGAGATGATCTGCGACGGAGTCCACGTCAACCCGCGAATGGTCGCCATGGCGTGGAAGGCTAAAGGGCGCGCCGGAATGACGCTCATCACCGATGCGACCGCCGCGCAGGGCGTGGGCGACGGCGTCTTCACGCTCGGCGATTTCCAGATCCAGGTGCGCGGGCCGCTCTGCACGTTGATGGACGGCGTGACGATCGCCGGGTCGGTGCTCACCATGAACTCCGCCGCCGCGAACGCGATCGCTTTCACCGGAATGAGTTTGATCGACGTGGCGCACACGGCGTCACTCGCGCCGGCCGAAGTCTGCGGCGTGGCCGACCGCAAAGGCTCCATCGAAGTTGGAAAAGACGCCGACCTTGCGATCCTGAACCACGATTTTTCAGTCTGGCGCACAATTCGCGCCGGAGTGATGGCCTACAGTTCCGAATAACGCCTATCGGGCCTACAGGGCCCATAAGGCCTGTGAATTCAATTTTCAAAGGAGACTCAGTCATGACAAAAAGCAAACTGCCGCTGCGGGCGGCCTGCGCGCTGATGTTCGCCTGTTTCACCCTTATAGTCGCGGCGAAGGCGCAGAATCCCGAACGGATTACATCGGTCGAGGGCATTACCGAATACCGTCTGCCCAACGGTCTGCGCGTATTGCTCTTCCCTGATCCGACCAAGCAAACGATCACCGTCAACATCACCTACCTGGTCGGCTCGCGCCATGAGAATTACGGCGAGACTGGAATGGCGCACCTGCTTGAACATCTGGTCTTCAAAGGTTCGCCGAAACATCAGAACATCCCGCAGGAATTGACAGAGCGCGGGACGCGCCCGAACGGGACGACTTCATTCGACCGCACCAACTATTTCGAAACATTCGCCGCCACTGAAGACAACCTACGATGGGCGCTCGATCTCGAATCCGACCGGATGGTCAATTCCTTCATCGCCAGGAAAGACCTCGACAGCGAATTCTCGGTCGTTCGCAACGAATACGAATCCGGCGAGAACAATCCTCTCGGCGTCATGATCAAGCGGATGTTGGAGGCGAGTTTCTCGTGGCACAACTACGGTAAATCCACGATCGGCGAACGCTCGGACATCGAGAACGTCAACATCGAACGCCTGCAGGCTTTCTATAAGCGTTACTATCAGCCTGACAACGCAGTGTTGATGATCGCCGGAAAATTCGATGAAGCGAAAACGCTCGATCTGGTGAAGCAGTATTTCAGCCCGATCCCGAAGCCGGAGAGGGAACTGCCGAAACTTTACACCAGCGAGCCGGCGCAGGACGGCGAGCGCGCCGTGACGGTGCGCCGCGTGGGCGACATTCAGGGCCTGGGCCTGGCTTATCACATCTCCGCCGGATCGCATCCGGACTTCGCCGCCATCCAGACGCTCGGCGTCGTCCTCGGCGACACGCCTTCCGGCCGTCTGCACAAGGCCCTGGTCGAAACCAAAAAGGCGGTCTTCGTCGCCGCCGGCCAGTTCCAGTCTTATGATCCTGGCGTCGGCCTTTTTTACGCCGTCGTTCCGAAAGATGGCTCGATCGAGGAGGCGCGCAACCTGATGCTTCAAACGATCGACGACGTGGCGAAGAATCCGCCCACGGCCGAAGAGGTCGATCGCGCCCGCCAGAAACTGCTTAAGAGCGTCGAACTGGCGTTGAACAACTCCGACAGCATCGGCCTTGCCATGAGCGAATACATAGCGATGGGCGATTGGCGATTATTTTTCCTGCGCCGCGACCGCATCAGGAAAGTGACTCCAGAGGACGTGAAGCGCGTGGCGGCCGCTTATTTCAAACCGTCGAATCGCACCGTCGGGCTGTTCATTCCCACGCCGACTCCTGACCGCGCCGAAATCCCGCCTCGCCCGGACGTCGCCGCGATGCTCAAGGATTACAAAGGCGAAGCGCCGGTGGCGATGGGCGAAGAGTTCGATCCGTCGCCCGCCAACATCGACAAGCGAACCTCCAGGGCAACGGCCGCCGGATTGAAGCTTGCCCTCCTGTCCAAGAAGACGCGTGGCGGCAAAGTCGTCGCCCGGCTGGTCTTGCGCTTAGGCAACGAAAAAGACCTGGAGAATCGGGCCGAGGCCGCATCGCTCGCCGGCAATATGTTGATGCGCGGCTCAAACAAATACACGCGCGAACAGATTCAGGATGAACTCGACAAACTCAAAGCGAGAGCCAGCGTCTTTGGCTCCGGGACTCAGGCGGGCGCGACGATCGAGACCACCCGCGAGAACCTGCCCGCCGTTATGAAGCTGGTGGCCGAAATCCTGCGCGAACCTGCTTTCCCCGCCAAAGAGTTCGAACTGCTCAAACAGGACATGCTCACCGGCATCGAAAATAGACGCAGCGAACCGACCCAGATCGCGTTCAACGCCTTCTCGCGGCACATGAATCCGTACCCCAAAGGCCATATCAATTACGTCAAAACGATTGACGAAGAAATAGCCGATCTGAAGGCTGTAACGCTGGACGACGTGAAGAAATTCTACAGCGATTTTTACGGCGCTGATCACGGCGAACTGGCCGTCATCGGAGATTTCGATGAGAAGGAGGTCGCCAAACTGGCCGGAGAGCTCTTCGGCGGCTGGAAATCGAAGCGCCCATTCGCGCGAGTTCCACTGCTTTATTCCGACGTCAAGCCATTGAGTAAAGCATTCGAGACCCCTGACAAGGCCAACGCCTTCTTCCTGGCCGGCGTGAACTTGAATCTGCGCGACGACGATCCGGACTATCCGGCGCTCGTCCTCGGCAATTATATGCTCGGCGGCGGATTCCTGAATTCCCGCCTGGCCACGCGCATTCGTCAGAAGGACGGCCTCAGCTACGGTGTCGGTTCGTCTCTCAGCGCTCACCCGGTCGACAAGAAAGGCTCATTTATGGCCAATGCGATCTATGCCCCACAGAACGCGGTCAAACTCGAAGCGGCTTTCAAGGAAGAGCTGGCGCGGGCGCTCAAAGACGGCTTCACCGCCGACGAAGTCGAAAAGGCGAAATCCGGCTGGCTCAAATCGCGCCAGGTCGGCCGCGCGCAGGACAACGAGCTTTTGACTACATTAATCAATGGCCTCTATTTCGATCGCACTATAGCCTGGGACGCCGAAATGGATAAGAAGGTCGAGGCTTTGACGCCCGAGCAGATCCTCGCCGCCATGCGCAAGCACATCGACCCGGCCAAAATCACGATCATCAAGGCCGGTGATTTTGCCAAAGCGGCTCAGAAGCAGGTGAATAACTGATAGTTTGTCGTTCCAGTCTGGAGTTCCGCCTGATGGTGTTTGAAAATTAATCGCAACCACAAGCGCTCCGCAATTGCGGCCACGAATATTGTTGGTTGCGCTATTTTTTCAAATACCATCAGGCGGAACTTCAATCGATCTTCCATTAAATTTCGTTCCATTTACTTGCCGGCGCGCTTCTGAGAGAATTTCCGCGATGATTACTCCCGCATGACTGGCGGCTAGGCGCCATTCAAGCTTAAAAACCAATCCAGAGGAGGAGATATGCGTCTTAAGTTTATTCGCAGCCTCATCGCCGTATCCTGTCTTTCGCTGGTCGCCAATCCGGCTCTCTTTGCGAAAGATCCGGGAGACTCGGTGAAACAGGCCCAAAAGGCTTCAAAAGTTTTTCAGGAAATCATGGCCGCGCCTGACAAGGCGATTCCCGCCAGCGTGCTGGACAAGGCCCAATGCATAGCCGTCTTTCCGCAAGTGTACAAGGCCGGTTTCATCGTCGGCGGACGTATGGGACGGGGAGTGGCCAGTTGCCGCCTCAATGACGGGTGGAGCGACCCGGCCTACTTCGACCTGAAAGGCGGCAGCTTCGGATTGCAGATCGGCGCGCAGGCCACTGATTTCATCCTGCTCTTTATGAACCACGACGGGATGAAGAGCCTGCTCAAGAACAAATTCGAGATGGGCGCGGACGCCTCAGTAGCGGCCGGCCCGGTCGGACGCCAGGCCGGCGCTTCGACGGACCTGATACTGGACGCGCAGATCCTCTCTTATTCGCGCAGCAAGGGACTGTTCGCGGGAATCGAACTCAAAGGCGCCGTCATA
>DASUFM010000188.1:0-2356 GCA_036274535.1 Blastocatellia bacterium | reverse complement strand
GAGAGCGAGGCCCTGATCCAGGAAGGCTTGAAGACGCTTCGGCGCGGGCGCACCACATTCGTCATCGCCCACCGCCTCTCGACCATTCGCAGCGCCGACCAGATCCTGGTCCTCGAAAACGGCCAGATAGTCGAGCGCGGCGCGCACGAAGATCTGCTCGCTCTCAACGGCCGTTACAGACAGCTTTACGACAAACAGTACAAATTCGAACGCGACCAGTTCGTCAATCCCGGCGAGGATTTCACGCCTGAATTGCCGAAAGTAGAGATCGAACGAAGAGCCTCACCTTCGAGACTTCCTTCTTTATGACGAATTCCAGAATTGCCACAGAGACACAGAGACACAGAGATCATACAAGAGATGTCATCTAATCCTTCTGTTTGTGTCTCTGTGTCTCTGTGTCTCTGTGGCAATTCTATTTATAGGCTGGTCATACCAATGCGCTTGTCGTAATCTTATCCGCATCGGCGGCCGGGGCCGCGTACTAATCCTTCTTCACTGGAGACCAACTAATGAACGCCACGCTTCTGAATTGTTTGAAGAACAATGAACTGGCTGACCCTCTCGATGAAAGCGAAGCCGCGGGACTGGCTTCGGCGCTGAGCGATTCGAGCGGGCTGCAGGTTTATCCTCGCTCGATCACCGGCGCGGGGAACGCCGTCTTCTTTTTAGGTCGCAAGGGGGCTGATAAATCGCTCGGGATCATTCATTCCGATGCGAACCCGCCGGCCGCCTTTTCCGGATCATCGCAAAAGATCAATATTGACGGGCATTCTTTGAAGTTATGCGAAACGACGCCGGAGAACGCGGCGGCGCTGCGTTCGGTCTTTTCGTTCCTGATCCCGCGCCCGCTGGGTTTGAGGAAATCGGCCGGTTGCGGTGACCGCCTTGGAATGGCCACGCCGGGACACATCCGCGCGATCCGTGGTTCTTCGATGGCGCCGATAGTGGCGCAGCAATCGATTCGCGAAAACGCGCGAACGGGCCGCACGCCTCAACAGGTGATGGACGACGCGATGTGGGGCGTGTTTCAGGAAGGATGGCGCGACGGCTTCGGCGCGGACGCCGACCATTTGAAGAACACAGCCGACGTAGATTCATGCGTCGCCGCCGGGTTCACGTTCTTCACCATCGATCCCAGCGAGCACGTCGATAACGAAGCCAACACCGCGCCGTTCGAAGTACTGAAGGCCAAAATCGAGGCGACGCCGTGGGCCGAGCTGGAGACGAGTTGGCCGGACACCCAGTCTAGGTTCTCCAATCCGATTGACCTGCCAACTGCTCTGGAGGATTTCAAATTCAAGATGGACGCGGGCGATCTGCTGCGCGCGACCGCCAAATACGGCCGCGTCGTGGCGCACACGGTCAAAATGTATCGCCATCTCGAATCCGTGATGGCCGGCAAACCCTTCGAACTGGAAATGAGCGTGGACGAGTCGGAGACGGTGACGACGCTGGCCGAGCACATTTACATCGCCAACGAATTGAAGCGCCTCGGCGTGAAATGGGTGAGCCTGGCGCCGCGCTATGTCGGCGATTTCGAGAAAGGCGTCGATTACATAGGCGATTTGGACGAGTTCGAGAAATCCTTCGCGCAGCACGTGGCCGTGGCGAAGACCTTCGGCCCTTATAAGCTCAGCCTGCATTCCGGCTCCGATAAGTTCAGCGTCTATCCGATCGCCTCGCGCCTGGCGGGCGATCTGGTTCATCTCAAGACCGCCGGCACGAGTTATCTCGAAGCCTTGCGAGCCATCTCTCAGATCGATCCGAAACTCTTCCGTGAGATATCCGCTTTCGCGCGCGAACGCTACCCGATAGACCGCGCCAGCTATCACGTTTCGGCCGAGGTCGCCAAAGCGCCTGACGCGGCGGGGCTGCCGGACGACAGGCTCTCGACGCTGCTCGACGACTTTCATGCGCGCGAGATATTACACGTTACTTTCGGTTCGGTTCTGAATCACCCCGACTTCCGAGAGCCTTTCTTCGCTGCGCTGCGCGGCGACGAAGAGGTCTATTACGGGATGCTCGAAACGCATTTCGGCAAACACTTCGCCCCGTTCGGCGACTCTCAAAAGGCCATAGGTGACTGAGGATGGATTTAAACGCATTGATGAAGATGTACGATTTCACGGGACGCACGATAGTCGTCACCGGCGGCACTGGCGTCCTCTGCGGAGCGATGGCGAAGGCGCTCGTCGGATGCGGCGCCAGCGTCGTAATCCTCGCTCGTAGCCGCGAAAAAGGCGATTCCATGCTCGGTGGACTGAAGGGAGTCTCCGGCCCAGGACGCGCGATAGTCGTCCTCGGCGACGCGCTCAAAAAGGAAACGCTGGAAGATGCGGCCAAAGCCACTCTC
>DASUFM010000187.1:0-5452 GCA_036274535.1 Blastocatellia bacterium | reverse complement strand
TGCAGAATCCTCCAACACAGATTACCGTTACTGTCGCTGTTGGAGGGGCGTGGACAGCCCAGGGCCCTAATCCGATCCGGAATGGACAGACCGAAAACGTATCCCCCAATAATGAGGTGGTTGGAGCAATTCACACCGTGGCGCCGCATCCGACCGACGCCAACATCCTCTATATCGGGGGGGTCAACAGTGGCGTCTGGAGGACGGGCAATGCGAAAGCCGCAAGCCCTAACTGGACGCCGTTGACCGATAATTTCCCGTCGCTCTCGATCGGCGCATTGGAGTTCGACCCCACTGACCCAACCAACCGGACGCTCGTTGCCGGTATCGGCCGGGTCAGCAGTTTTCGCAGAAGTGGAGGCCCCCTGGCAGGAATACTTCGCACCACTGATGGAGGCGATACCTGGACGCAAATGCCGCTTGCTCAGACCATTTCAGGTATCGCCGCGCGCGGGGCCACTCTGCTGGTCGCGGCGAACCAGATATTTAGCAACGTCACCGGCGGGGTCTTCCGCAGCGCTAACGGCGGCGCCAGTTGGGTCCCGGTCTCAGGCAGCAACGGCTTACCAACCGGCGGCGCTTTTGACCTCGTCAGCGACCCGAAGGATCTTAACCGCTTCTATGTGTCAGTCCAGAGCGCCGGCATTTTCCGCAGTGACAACGGCGGAGCGAACTGGAGCAATATCTCCAGCGGTGATCCTACACTGAATGGGTTTATTACCCAGACCCAGCCCCTTACTGGAAACGCTGAGATGGCGGTCGCCAGTAACGGCCGGCTATACGTCGTTGTCGTAGTCGGTGGGCAAGCTCAATACATCGGTTTCACAGATAACCCGGCTGCGGCCGCCCCTGCGTGGACCGCCATGGATCTGCCGCAGACTATAGAGTCTAATGGCGAAACCGAGGGAATCCATCCTGGCGGACAGGGAGGCATTCATCTTTCGATCGCGGTCGATCGTGAACTTCCGAATATAGTTTATGTGGCTGGCGATCGTCAGGACGGTCCATTTAACCCAACTAACTTCATCGGGGCGCGTAACTTTTCGGGAAGGCTGTTTCGTGGTGATACGACGGCGCCCAGGGGGTCGGCTCCATCCCCACAGTGGAAACACCTGACGCACTCGAATTCGATAGCGCAGATCCCGGGAGGCGGCACGGCGAGCGGCAGTTCGCCGCATGCGGACTCGCGCGAGATGGTTGTCGACGCTGGCGGCGACCTCATAGAGGTAGATGACGGCGGTATCTATCGGCGCACCAGCCCGCAAAACAACACTGGCGACTGGTTCTCGATAAACGGCGACATCCAAACGACCGAATTCCACGACGTCGCCTATGACAATAACTCAAACACCATCATCCTCGGCGGTGCGCAGGACAACGGGACGTCGGTGCAGATTACTATGGGCTCTAAAACCTGGCGCCTCATCTTGGGGGGAGACGGCGGCGATGTCGCAGTCGACAACATCACCCTGGCGGCCAGTAATCAGTCCATACGCTATTTTAGTTCCCAGAATCTGGGCGGTTTCCGCAGGCAGGTCTTCGACGTGAACAATAGCCCCGTCGGCGATCCTATAGCTATTAATCTGTCCCTTGCCGATACAGAGAGGCCGTTCGTTACCCCGGTGGAGCTGAACGCGATCGATCCGAAACGCCTGGTCATCGGCGGATCGAACGCTTTCTATGAATCATCCAACCAAGGGGACTCAATTACCCAGATCACCGGCCCTGGAGCTACTGTGAACAACGTCACTTCGAACGCAATAGCCTATGGCGCCGCAGGCAACCCGGATGTCCTGTATGTAGGCTCCGGTTCAGCGGTATATTTGCGCGCCACGGCCGGCGCCGCTTTGACACAAACAGCGGCGCTCCCGCTCCAGACCGGAGCCTCCACTGTCCGCGATGTCGCGCTTGATCCGGACGACTGGAGGAGCGCATATGTCGTCGCCAACAATCAGGTGTTCCGGACAACCAACGCCGGCGCCAGTTGGACTGACATCACCGGCAACCTGTCGGCATTCGGGGCTGGAGTATTCAACACGACCGCGTTCGTCCCCGGCCCCGCCGCCGGCGCTAATGACATGCTCCTGGTCGGCACGAATGCGGGGGTCTATGTGTCGTTCAGTTCCAGCGGCTTCACGACTTGGAACAAGTTGGGAGCCGGTCTGCCCAATGCGCCGGTTGCGGATATGGACTATGATGTAACGGACGACGCGCTGGTGGCCGCCACTCTTGGCCGCGGCGCGTGGACAATAACCAACCTCAGAGGTCTCACGGGGCCGGTGGCTGCGCCGTGATTCCGGCCCGGATGGCCCGAAGCGTCAGCTTATGTCAGAATATGCGCCTGACTGCTTTAACTGAATGAAAGGAGCGGGATTAATAATGAAACTCGGTATATACGGCGCCGCATGCGTAATAGCCCTCATGCTCAACTTAGGTATAGTGACCGGCCAGAACGTCCAAAATCCGCAAATCGCGGCGGATCTCACAAGATTTCAAAACTACATGGTACAGGTCAAGCCCGGAAAAAAATGGCAAACGGGTCCGATGCCTATGGCCAGCGAGGAGATTAGCAGGGCCTACGGGAAGGCGCGGTTTTACTCCGTCTACTCCAGTCCCCCAATGCCTCCCGGCGCTCCTCTGCCGGAACTCCTGGAGGAGTATAGACAAAAGATGGATGAGTATCAGAATCAGTTCGTCTCCATGGCCTTCAAAATTGACGAGCAGGAAACGATGGCGCCTCTTTACGAGGCGGTGGATTACAATCAGGGATTGATGAGGGTCACAACCGACGACGACGCCAGAATCTCGGCGGCCGCCATATTGTCATTATTCTCCTCTGGCCGCGTCGGCCCGGGGATTGTCTCCGCCAAGGAAGTCACCGTGACCAGAAGCGATGAGGGATGGTCATGCAGCGTGTTCCGGGAGAACTCCTTCCAGGGCCAGGTTGTTTTCGATAAAGAAGGTAAATGCGTCTCTGTGTCGAAGGCGTATATTGGCCCGATGCCGTCATAAGCGTATAACCTCCAACCTGTCGCGGAAGATTTTTTTCCATCCCGCAGTGAACTTATGGGGGAAGTGACAAACTGTCACCTCCCCTATACCCAATTACCACGAATGAAAAAGTTCGATGCGATCATCATCGGCGCCGGCCAGGCCGGGCCCTCGCTGGCGGGCAGGCTGACCGGCGCCGGCCTGACAGTGGCTTTCGTAGAGCGAAAGCTGTTCGGCGGAACCTGCGTCAACACCGGCTGCATGCCGACGAAGACTCTGGTGGCAAGCGCGTATGTCGCCCACCTTGCTCGCCGCGCCGCCGATTATGGAATCGAGCTGAACAGCGCGATCAATGTCGATATGCGTAAGGTGAAGGCGCGCGCCGACACTGTTTCCACCAATGCGCGCATGGGCGTCGAGAGGTACTTGCGCGAGATGAAAGGTTGCGCTGTCATTGATGGGCACGCCCGCTTCGAGGGGCCGGATTGCGTTCGCGTCGGCGAGGAATTACTGACCGCGCCGCGCATTTTCATCAATGTCGGCGGGCGCGCCATTGTCCCTAACCTGCCCGGCGTGAACGACACGCCTTATCTCACCAACACTTCCATGCTTGCTCTCGACCATCTTCCGGAACATCTGGTGGTCATCGGCGGCAGCTATATCGGTCTTGAGTTCGCGCAGATGTACCGGCGCTTCGGCGCGCAGGTGACGGTTATTGAAAAAGGGCCGCGTCTGATCGGGCGTGAAGACGAGGATATTTCGGAAGCGATCCGGGAAATTTTACTGCGTGAGGGCGTCATCGTGCGCACAAACGCCGAGTGCATCAGCCTGGCCCGGCATGAACGAGGCGTGGCGGTCGGGGTCAATTGCGCCGAGGGAGAGCCGGCGTCCATCGGATCGCACGCGCTGCTCGCCGTCGGCCGCCGCCCGAACACCGACGACCTGGGCCTGGAAAAGGCCGGCGTCGCGACCGATGCGCGCGGCTATATCACGGTGGACAACGGCCTCGCCACCAACGTGCCGGGCATTTGGGCGCTCGGCGACTGCAACGGCCGTGGCGCGTTCACTCACACCGCTTACAACGATTTTGAAATCATCGCCGCCAACCTGCTCGCCGGAGAGCGCCGGCGCGTCAGCGACCGCGTTGCCGGTTATGCGCTATACATTGATCCTCCGCTCGGCCGCGCCGGAATGACCGAACGCGAGGCGAGAGCGAGCGGCCGGCCACTCCTGATCGGCAGCCGCCCCATGACCCGCGTCGGCCGCGCCGTCGAAAAAGACGAGACGCAAGGCTTCATGAAAGTCGTCGTGGATGCGGAAACTCGCAGGATTCTCGGCGCCGCGATCCTCGGCACAGGCGGCGACGAAGCGATTCACGGAATTCTGGACATTATGAACGCGGACGTTCCCTACGATAAATTGGAGCGCGCTGTGCCCATCCATCCAACGGTCTCCGAACTTATCCCAACGATGCTGAGCGAACTTCGTCCGGCTGAACCCTAAACAATTAGCGGGCTATTCTAAGCCGCTTGTTTGCTTGTCGACATGGCCGTCACGTCTTCGGTTGTGAGTGGCGTCCCGCCGATTCCCCAATCGCCGCTCTTCACCTCCTCAATCACTACCCAGGTGGCTTTACGCATGTTCTCCCCTTCGATACTGACCATGGCGTCAGTCAGCTTTTTCACCATCTCCCGCTTCTGCGAATCCGAGAACACGCCCTCAATGACTTTGACATTAACTAACGGCATAAATTTTTCCCCTTTGAATTTTTATTACGGCCGCAAAATTTATCTCTACTATTTTTATGTTTTGAAATAGGAGATTACCGATCTGGAAGCGCAGCGCCGTTCCGCGTGTAATCGCCGAAGAGATCACAGAATACCGGCGGTGGTCGCGGGAGATGACCTGACGATGACTCGAGAATAAGATTGTTTCCATACTCCTCAGGCCTGCGCCAGTCTGTTGGAAAGCGAACGCCCGCTGAAACACTCGCAACCAGGGCGCCAATTTGGTAGCCATCTCGGATTCCAGTGAAACGCCTGAACGACAGGCCAGACGATGGGGCCTGAGCGCCAGTCGTCCTTGAATTTGTTCGTTTTATTGATTGGCCGATTGTGGTATAAGTGAAACGAATTGACGAGAGATTACAACTTTTCATCATGTATGACCAGCAGGCATAATGATTGAGGCATTGCGCGTCATTGCTCATTTCGAGGCTATCATTCGAGGATTTGGCGGCAAGCCTATTCTTCCAGTCTGTGGCGACATATGTGACAGAATGCAATTGCGCCCCCGCATTTCTCACCGCTTTTTCAGATATCCTGTAGTTTCCGGTTTTTCGATTCGATAGATCATTGAAAATACAAGGTGAAACGCTATTTCTTCACGGTAGGCGTTTCATCCAACTTGCGAGAAATGCGCGGGCGACAATGTTCAATCAGTCGCCGACGCAATTGACCAA
>DASUFM010000186.1:0-3728 GCA_036274535.1 Blastocatellia bacterium | reverse complement strand
GAAATAAAATAGCAAAAAATGTCAGGCGTATTCGTCCGCTGAGCGGACTCGAATTGCTGCCGTCTCCAGCGCTGGAGTTCTATCGCAATTCACCCCAGGATACGCCGCCGGAAAAATTATTGACGGACATCTACATGCCATTGGCGACGTAGCTCCAGCCTAAGCCGATTACTTTCCTGATTGGAGCCTTGTTCGATGAGAAAAACGATGAAAAAATATAAGAAAGAATTCGGTTTCACGTCGAGGGCTTCGTCAATCAGTACGCGCTGGACCGGGCGGCGAGCAACGATAAGACGCTCGTCTTCGTCACCGAGAGCATCGAGAACATTCCCGCGGGCTGGCGCGCAAGAGAGATCTACCGGATTTTGAACAATGACGAATTCGTCGAGACATTTGAGCTGGCCGGGCCGGGTAAAGAGTTCGAGATTTACTCCGAGAATCGCTTCAAGCGAAAAAAGTAGTTGACGTTACCGCATAACCTGATGCTTATACTGCCCCTCAGGAAAACAGTGCAGTCTTCGGCTCAATCCGCAGCTCAGCGCCGTCGCTGATTTCTCTTAGGCGTGACTTTCCGGGCGCCCGACCGCGAGATGCAGCAGGACCGCGCGACTCGTCAAGGTCTGCTGCGCCCCTGCGCTCCCGGTGCGGTTGCAAGGCGCGCCGCTACCAACAAGACTACTGGCCTCATTGGCCGGCCCGACTTAGTAAGGATTCGAATGGAATCGTTGGATCAAATCTGGCGCGACTACCAAAGCGCATTGTTAAGCTTCATTCGCCGCCGCGTCGGCGCCGCCGATCTGGCCGAGGACATCCTGCAGGACGTGTTCGTCAAGGCTCATTTAACGGCTTTATCGCCGGACTCTATCTGCTCACCGGATGATTCATCTCTGTACTTCGCCAATCCCACCAGCAAGGCCATCAACTTCAACACTGTGAGGAGTGATTTGTCGATGGCTTTCTGGTAGGAGGAACCCGGCGTAACCGTCTGCCACCGAACATCGTCTTACTATACACAGCAATGTTTGCGGGCGTGGCCCGGTTATCACAAAAAACTCATCGTGAATATAACGGGAAAATTTCACGGCGAGACAGTATGAAAACAATCTGCGTCCATAATCATGTTCGCATCCCACATATTCAACAAGCATTATCTATTTTCCAGCAAAGGCGCTAATCAATGACTCAAAACAGGAATCATATTGACTCCATTCCGATGACGAGACGTCGCCTCCTCGGCGGCGCCGCGGCAATGGCGTTCACTGCGGCTACGAATTTGATGCCACACAACTTGCGGCGCGTCCTTGCGCAGGACCCGATTCGTGGAGGCTCTTTGCGCGATATTAAACACGTGGTCCTACTGATGCAGGAGAACCGCTCGTTCGACCACTACTTCGGAACCCTCGCCGGCGTCCGAGGCTTCGGCGATGACAGGGCGTTGATTCTGCCCTCCGGCAAATCGGTTTTCTATCAGCCGGACGACGCCAATCCCCGAGGCTACCTGCTGCCATTTCACCTGGACACGCGCGCGACCAGCGCGCAGAAGATCCCTTCGACCAGTCACGCTTGGGCCGTGCAGCATGCTTCCTGGAATGGCGGCAAGATGGATAACTGGCTTCCGGCCCACCGTCAGGCCGAGGGCGACAAAGCGCCCTATGTCATGGGCTACCACACGCGAGCGGACATCCCCTTTCACTTCGCGCTCGCGGAGATGTTCACGATCTGCGACGCCTACCATTGCTCAGTTATGGGGCCTACCTGGCCGAACCGTATGTATTGGATGACCGGCACAATCGATCCGGATGGCGCCGGCGGCGGGCCACTGCTCAACAACAAGACAACTAAGGGCGGTTACCGATGGACTACATACGCCGAGCGATTGGAGAAGGCGGGTGTGAGCTGGAAGGTCTATCAGCAGCAAGACAACTATGGCTGTAACATGCTGGAGAACTTTCAGACTTTCCAACAGGCGGACCGGGATTCCCGCCTTTACAACCGGGGAATGATTCGCGAGCCGGAAGGTAAATTTGAATATGACGCAATGAATGACAAACTGCCCGCGGTGTCCTGGATCATTCCGACGAGCGTTCAATCCGAACACCCGGAATACATGCCTGCGGCGGGCGCGGCGTTCATCGCCAGCAAACTCAACGCCATAGCTGCCCGCCCGGATGTTTGGGCGAAGACGGCGTTTATTCTCAACTACGATGAGAACGACGGCCTTTTCGATCATGTCTCCCCTCCGGTTCCGCCGCCCGGCGAACCCAGGGAGTTCGTTAAAGACCTTCCCATCGGAGGCGGCTTTCGCGTTCCATGCATTATCATCTCGCCGTGGACAGCTGGAGGATGGGTGTGCAGCCAGCCATTCGACCACACGTCGGTTCTTCAGTTCCTGGAAAAATGGACGGGAGTGCCCGAGCCAAACATCAGTGACTGGCGGCGAAAGACTTTCGGGGATCTGACGGCCGCGTTCCGCTTCGAGGCCGAGAGGGCGAAAGCGCCTCAACTTCCCGACGCCATTCATGACCTCAGTCGGGCGCGGTACGAGGCGGCCTATCTGCCTACGCCTCTCCTCCCAGGCGAGGAACAGAAGCCGCCGGCGCAAGAGAAAGGCGAGCGAAAACGCGTTCCGCAGAGAAGGCCGGAATGAATTGGGATTAGATCGACGAACCAGACGTTCTGACTGCACTGATAACTAAGTTCTTTGGCGCCAGGCGCTGAGAAGAGGTGGGACAATTTGAAAAACTGTCCCACCTCACTGCTCGCGATACCGCTAATTTGACCAGGCCCCCACGACAGATGCCGTATCAGATGGCCGGCGATCTCCCGTTGACTTTTCCCGAATCGAAATCGCTCTACTGCCCGCCAAGCCCACCAGTACGCGCCCGCTTTGTCCGTACCCGCAAACCGCGATCTATAATATTCTTGACCTATGTTCACTTTGGCGGTAAAGTGAACATATAATTTGCTAAATTACTGTGAATATGAGCACGCTCTTGGCTGATTTCGTTGATGATTAGCCACGAGCCTGCGCTGAAAATTACTCGTTAAGCACGTCACCTATCCTGTTTACGATCGCTTTGCTGGGCGTTTATTCAATGGGCTTGGAGGCCACCGGGCTTCAATGCGGCGCTACGTAACCAGATTCAGGCGCAGGTGGATCAGGACACCGCGAATCTGGAATCCTTATCAAATGTAATTGGTTTGCTAATCGAACTAAATCCTTATTCTTCTAGGTTCAAGCACATTAGCTCACGTGCTTGGCTTTCAGGGCGCCCCACCGTTTGTCGCTCGGCGCTTTGTGTGGGGCCATCCAATTATTCAAAAGTCAGCCGTCGCAGCGCAGCCTGTTCCGTTGCGCTGCGACTAGAATGAAGTGAGACATAAAGGATCTCACTTCACAAGGAGGTTATCAGCAATGTACGTAAAAGGATCGAGAATCTTCTCAGCAGCTGTTTTGCTCCTTTTGCTCATTTGTGGCGCCGGCTATGCGCAAGATACGGGCGCCATTGTCGGGGTCGTGAAGGAATCAACAGGATCGGTGATTCCCAGGGCCGCGGTGAAAATCATGAATCTGGGAACGGGGATCACGCGGGAAGTCATCTCTGACGACAATGGTCGCTACATCGCGGAGGCTCTTCCAATCGGCGTTTACGACATCACGGCGGAAATAGCAGGTTTCAAGCGATTCACCCACAAGGGAATCAAGCTGAATGTGGCCGACCGTTTGA
>DASUFM010000185.1:0-12644 GCA_036274535.1 Blastocatellia bacterium | reverse complement strand
TTTTGCCTGTAATACCAGAGGTTTAACCTCAATGGCAAAAACTTGACGACAGGACCTGCAAAGAGGCCCCTCTTAAGGAGAATAATTTATGGTAAAGACTGACGACATGAACACCCCGGAGAAACACGAACCCGAGGATTTTTCCTCGCCAGACGAATACGCCGCTGGCGAACAGGATAGCGGATCGCGAGGTTATTCACTTCAGTTCGATGATGACGACCGTGATTCATGGAACTATGATGATGAATATCGCCGCAAGAAAGACCTCGATGATGACGAAGAGGAAGATTACCTGAAAGACGAGGACGATATGGACATCGAAGAAGACGACGAAATATTCGGCGAAAAACCGGCCTGGTCTATTAGCGAAGAGGAAGAGGAAGAGGAAGAAGAGGAGCCTGCGCCAGCTATTACCAGCGTAGCTCCAGTAGCTACGCCTTTCGTGCCTGAACCCGCTCCGGCCCCGCCGGTCGTGACCCCGCCGCCGGCCGCTAAACCAGCCAGGAAACGGGCCAGGAAGGCCGCCAAACCAGCTAAGAAAGCTGCCAAGAAGGCCGCCAAAAAAGCTGCTAAACCAGCCAAAAAAGCTGCTAAACCAGCCAAAAAAGCCGCTAAGAAGGCCGTGAAGAAGGTCGCAAGCAAACCGGCCAAGAAGGCTGCTAAAAAAGCGCCAGCCAGAAAGGCGGTCAAATCGACTAAGAAAGCTGCGAAGAAAACCGCTAAGAAGGCTGCTAAAAAGAAGTAAGTATTCCGGAAGCCAGGTTGTGTGGTGTTTTTCCTGAATCGAAACAACCAGCATTGGAGCCATTCAGTTTAACCACAAACGCTGTGGTCGAGCGTTTAGAGTACTGGCTTTAGCCGTAAAGCCAGTACTCTAAACGCTCGCCTACGTATGATAGTGGGACAATTTGCCAAATTGTCCCACCCATATAACTTTTCAGGACAGCTTTTTACGGTTAAATAGCTCGGCGGCGAGTTTAATGGCTGCTACCATACTCGAATGGTCGGCCTTGCCTTTTCCGGCGATGTCGAAGGCCGTGCCGTGGTCTACGGAAGTGCGAATGAAAGGAAGACCGAGTGTGACGTTTACCGCTTCGCCGAACGACAGGCATTTCACTGGAATCAGGCCCTGATCGTGGTAACAGGAAATGACAATGTCGAATTCTCCGCGCGCCGCACGCACGAAGACAGTGTCGCCGGAATGCGGGCCGCTGACATCGATCCCGTCAAGTTCCCTGCATGATTCAATGGCCGGAATCATTTCCGAAGCCTCTTCAAATCCGAACAGAGTTCCTTCTCCTCCATGAGGGTTCAGCGCCGCCACCGCAATCCGCGGACGTTCTAATCCATAAGCCATTAATTCACGATTAACCAGGCGAATCAGTTTTTCCATCCCGGCTTTTTTGACGTAGCCCGGGACATCTGCGAGCGCCACGTGCGTGGTAAGCAGCGCCACACGCAACATCGGCGTAATGAACGCCATGGCGAATTCATCCGTTCGCGTCAATTCCGCCAGAAACTCAGTATGGCCCGGGAAGCGATACCCTGCCAGGTAAAGTGATTTTTTGTTGATGGGCGCGGTGACCATCGCATCCAACTCACCCGACAAACAGAGCCTGGAAGCTGTTTCAATGTATTGGGCGGCGGCGCGGCCGCACTCCGCCTGCTCGCGGCCCATTTCGATTGAGCCGGGAATGTTATTCAGGTTATAGATGATTGGCGTGTTCTGTTCGAGGGGGATGGAGTCATCAGCATTCACGCAATCGAGTCCATCAATTCCGGCAAATCTGTGGCCCAAGCCGAAGACCCGGGCCCAATGCGATAAATATTGGGCGTTACCGATTATCACTGGCGCGCAAGCGGCGAGGACTTCTTCTTCCAGCGCAGCCTTGAGCGTTACCTCAGGACCGATGCCGGCAGGATCGCCGATTGTGAGGCCGATGCGTGGTTTTGTCCCCAATTTGGGAGCATCGAGGGCCTCAGAGGAGCTTGTGCCGCTATGCGCCGCCATGTGTTTCAGTGCCCGCGTTAGCGCGTATCAGTCGCGGTCTTTTTCATCCTTGTACATATACTTGATGTTATGTTTGAGGATGAGCAGATTCGGGCCTTCGTTACGATGAAGCTTAATGCTGTTTTTATCGTACCATTCGATTGTGCCGCGCAATTCCTCATTGTCCCGCAACACTAGAACCATCGGCGTATGAGCGTCCATCTGCTTCTTATAATAGAAGCTCTCCGCGTTGGTCTGCTCGGGCGGAATCTTTTTCTTCTGCCCGGCGGGCTGAGCGCCATGCGGTTGAGGAGGCGGAGAGGGGGGCGGTTCGGGGACGATACGGCGCGCCTGCTGCGCTTGCATCTCTCTCTCTTTGACCTCTGCCAATGTGGTGCGAATTAATTTCCGATTCACGATCGCTTCTCCTGTGAGTTTTGTTGAAAAGTGGAGAGGCAGTCTGACTTTCCGCCTCTGAATAGAGCGATAGTATTGAGCCGTATAAGCCCGTTTTATTCGAACGGATTGTCCAACAAGTCAATTTCGCATGTCTTAGCCGGCGCAATTAAATTAACCGCCAGATGCGCCGACTATAAAAGTCGGTTAAAAGGCCCATCATCAAACTAAGCTGGAGCTGATACAGGCCAAAACAGGTATGACAACTTCCCCACGTGAGATCAACGGTGGACTTTGCGGGAATTATCGATAGCGCTATTTGCTCAAACGCCTCACGATTACTATTGCTCGTTGATAAAACAATGCTACCTTATGAAATTTGTCAACGCAAGAGGGATGGCAGGGGGGAACCGTAAAATCCTAGTCGGCCTTCTTCCGCATAAAAGTCGGGATTTCAAGATCGGCCTCCGACCTGAGCGGGATCGAGCTTGGGGAAGGAGGGGATATTCTGGACTGGGAGGTATTCAAATTATTGGGGCCTCCGGCCGTAGTTTGGCGGACAGGCATGTTGTGAACCTTTTCGCTCTTTTTATTGCTGTCGAAGCCGGTGGCGATGACGGTGATCTTCATTTCATTCTGCATGCGTTCATCCGTCACCATGCCGGTGATGATATTGGCTTCCGGGTCCGCGGCGTCGTGAATGACGCGCATGGCTTCGTCGAATTCGAAGAGCGTCAGGTCGCCGCCTCCGGTTATGTTGACCAGGACGCCTTTGGCGCCGTTGATCGAAGCTTCTTCGAGCAGAGGGCTGGAGATCGCGCGCTGCGTGGCGTCCATGGCGCGGTTTTCGCCGACCGCGTGTCCGGTTCCCATAAGCGCAAAGCCCATGCCTTTCATAATCGCGCGAACGTCGGCGAAATCGACGTTGATAAAGCCCGGGATGGTGATCAGATCTGAGATGCCCTGAACGGCCTGGCGCAGGACGTCGTCGGCCATTTTGAAGGCGTCAGAAAGCGCCGTGTTGCGATCGGTGGCGTGCAACAGGCGTTCGTTCGGAATCGTGATTAACGTATCGACGACCGAGCGCAGTTCTTCCAATCCGGCTTCGGCCTGGCGCATGCGATGACGGCCCTCGAAGGGGAAAGGCTTTGTAACGACGGCGACCGTCAATGCGTCGAGTTCGGCCGCGAGTGAAGCGATGATTGGCGCGGCGCCGGTGCCGGTGCCGCCTCCCAGACCTACAGTGACGAAAACCATGTCGGAGTTTTCCAACACTTCGAGGATCTTCTCGGTGTCTTCGAGCGCCGCATCGCGACCGACTTCGGGTTTCGCGCCGGCCCCGAGACCTTTTGTGAGTCTGGCGCCGAGTTGTACCCTGACCGGCGCCTGCGACCTTTGCAGCGCCTGAAGATCCGTGTTCGCCACCAGGAATTCGACGCCCTCGATACGGGCATCGATCATGTGATTGACGGCGTTGCTACCCCCGCCGCCGACGCCGATGACTTTGATTCGCGCGCCCGCCTGTGGCGGCTCGTCACCGAAGGTGAAGTTCAGTCCTGTGCGATCATCTAGTGACATTTAACCTCCTACTAGCCTCCTGCCGGTCTCCCACCGGCCTCCTACTGGTCTACTACCGGGGGTCAGTAGGTGTGCTGATTTTTTAGCCGAGGAAACCGCAGTCCCCATTTGATTCTGCATTTCAATTCGGCGCACGATCGTGTAGCAGGGGGCGGATTTTAACACATTAGATCGTAACGCCAATAGCTTATCAACGCCTGATACCGAAAAACGATTTGACTCTCTCTCCGATGGGTTTGGAAGCTGCGCGGCGCCATTGATTGCGTGCGCCCGCGCTAGACCCGAATTCGCGCGTCGATCCGTAAAGGACCAGGCCGACGGCGGCGGCGAAATTCGGCGTGGCGATTTCTTCGCCCAGTCCCTGGAAGTCGCGTGGGACGCCGAGTCTGACCGGGGCGTTGAAGACGTGCTCGGCGACTTCGATAAGGCCGTCGAGCATCGCTCCGCCCCCGGTGAGCACGACGCCGCTGGACAACTGCTTGTCAAAGCCCGCCTGCTTAAGCTCGTCCTGAGCGTGCGCGAGAATCTCTTCCGCGCGAGGCTCAAGGATGTCGCAGAGAATCTGGCGGGAAATCGCGCGCGGCGCGCGGCCGCCCACGCTCGGCACTTCGATCAATTCCGAAGCCTGTTCGGAGTCGAGCAGTGGGCGGTACGCGCAGCCGTAGTCGCGCTTGATCCTTTCGGCTTCGGGGATCGGGGTGCGCAGGCCGACCGCGATGTCGTTGGTGAAATGCGCGCCGCCCAGCGGAAAGACCGCCGTGTGCCATACCGAGCCTCGTTGATAGACCGCCAGACTGGTCGTCTCGCCTCCGATATTGACCAGGGCCACGCCGTATTCGCGATCGTCGTCGGTCAGCACAGCCTCGGCGGCGGCGAGTTGAGTCAGACAGACTCCGGTCACATGCAGGCCGGCGCGATTGACGCTGGAAACGATGTTCTGTTTAGCCGCCACCGGGCTGGTGATAATGTGAACCGAGACCGAGAGCCGGGAGCCGAGCATGCCGAGCGGGTCGTCGATGCCGTCCTGATCGTCCACGGTGTACTCCTGCGGAAGAACGTCGGCGACTTCGCGGCCCGAAGGAATCGAGATCGCGCAGGCGGTATCGATCGCGCGCATGATGTCTTCCTGCGTGATGGCGCGATGCCTTCCTGGAATCGCGATCATGCCGTTGTGGTTCTCCCCCTTGACGCTCGAACCGGCAAGCCCCACGTAAACCTGATTGACCGCCAGCCCAGACATCAGTTCCGCGTCTTCGACGGCGCGCTTGATCGCATCGACCGTCAGGTCGGGTTTGCTGATCACGCCTCTGCGAAGCCCTTTCGAATCGGCCTCTCCGATGCCGACTATTTCGAGTTGGCCGTCCAGCGCCTCGGCGATCACCACGCGCACGCTGCTCGTGCCGATGTCCAAACCTGCGATGATGGGTGAGTTCTGTCTTGCCATTGCTTTCCTCTTCAGGCGTCGGGTGTCAGGCGTCAGGCGTCAGGCGTCAGATTGGAGTCTTAAACATCAATCTTTCACTGAAACCTGAAACCTGAAACCTGAAACCTGAAACCTTATATCATTCGTCCAATCCTATGACCGGACGTTTGGGGTCATTGACATTCACGTAATTTATTTTCCCGTTGAGCAGCCGCTCGGCGTCGCCGATTCTGAGCACATTGAGCGTCTCGAGGTCCTTTCGACCGATGGCGGCGAGTATGTCCAGAGCCACGTTCAGTCTGGTTCGAAAATCCTCCGAGCCGAGGAGCACCCATCCGCGCTTCTCGGTCAGCATCAAACGCACCACGTCGCCTTTGTCGAAGAAAATTTCATCGACGTTCGACCACAGGGACGGCTCAATCTGGTCAAGCTCAGCCCTCAACTTTCTGTAGATCGCCAGCCAGTGGCGGTTCATCTCATATGCGTCTTCGCCGCCCTCGGCCAGGCCGTTGATCGGAGGCGGCGTCGGCCCTCCACGCCAGTTCGAGGCGGAGCCGAACATCACTCCGTCGTCGTCAACGCAGACAATCGAAGAATCGCTGCGGCGGGCGAGCGCGACCGGTAAGCGTTCGACGACACTCACTCGCAACCTGTCGGGCAGCAATCTGGCCACTTCCACTTCGCGCATCAGCGGATTCCTCTTAAGCTTCTCGCGAATCGCCTCCAGATCGGCTTTCAACACACCGTCCGACACCTCCGGGAGGCGAAGGACAAACTCCTGCACGTCGCCGGCCGACAGAATCGGGACGACGCCCGGTTTCGCCGCCGGCCATACAACGTCAACGCCCTTCAAGGCGAAGAACCTCGAGCGGGCGAAGAACTGGAAGAGAATGTACAGGCCGACGATGACCAGCAGCGAAAGCAAAATCGAGCCGATCGCGCGGGTCGCCTTCCGCGAACTTTTCTCCTGTCCCTCGCGGGAAAACAGCGAAGGCTGCCTGGGATCGCGGCGCTTCACTGGCTCCTTTCGCGCCGGTTTCCGGCGCGGGGCGGGAGTAGTGGCGCTCCGTTTGGGGGCGCGAGTCTTGGCGGTGCGGCGGTGCGTCGGCTCGTCCTCAGGCTCGCCCTCTTCTTCGTCCTCGGGCGCCTCATCTTCCTGCTCGCCTTCTTCACCTTCTTCTTCTTCTTCTACTTCTTCCGGCTCCGGCTCAGCAGGCTTTTCCTCCACTTTTTTTGTGCTTTTGCGTCCGCTTGCCATTTACCTTTTCATCGCGTTAGTAGTCCGGGCGTGAGGGAGCCCGCATCTCCATGCCCTCCCTTACGCCCTGGCTACTGACCCCTTCATCGCTTCCAGAAATTCTTCTCCTGCCCGCCAGACATTGCCAGCGCCGAGCGTCAGCGCCAGGTCTCCCGGTTCGACGATGTCGAGCAGAGCCTGTTTCCCCTGCTCGACGCCGCCGACATAGCGGACGTTCCGATGCCCGAATTTTTCGATCTCCTCGGCCAGGGATTGTGAACTGACGCCGGGAATCGGATCTTCGCTCGCGGCGTAAATATCGAGCAGCAACACGACATCGGCGTCGTAAAAAGACCTCGCGAACTCTTCGCGCAGCGCGGCCGTCCGCGTGTAGCGGTGCGGCTGGAATAGTACGACCAGACGGCGCCCGCAGTTCTTGGCGGCGGCCAGCGTCGCGCGTATCTCCGTCGGGTGATGGCCGTAATCGTCAACCACCAGAACGCCGTTTTTCTCGCCTTCAACAAGGCCCTTGATCTGAAAGCGCCGCTCGGCGCCGCGGAAAGCCTCCAGCCCTTCAGCGATGACCGGGAAAGGGACCTCCAGATCGAGGCCGACAGCCACCGTCGCCAGCGCGTTGAGCACGTTGTGTTCGCCGGGGACGTTGAGTTTGATCCGCCCCAGTTCCTCTCCCCTGCGCCGGACGACGAATTCCGAGCCGAAATCTTCACGCAAGAGCCTCATTTCGGAGGCCGAAATCTCGGCGTGCGCCCGCATCCCGTACGTGATCACACGCCGCTCGATCAGGGGAATGATCAACTGAACGTTCGGGTCGTCCAGGCAGATAATCACCGAACCGTAGAACGGGACCTTGTTGACGAACCGCGTGAAGCAGGAGCGAATCTCTTCGATGCCCGAATAGAAATCGAGATGCTCGAGATCTATGTTCGTAACGACCGCGATGGTCGGCGAGAGCTTAAGGAAGCTCTTGTCGCTCTCGTCCGCTTCGACGACCATAAAATCGCCGCGGCCCAGTTTGGCGTTACCGCCGATGGCGCCCACTCGCCCTCCGACAACTATCGTCGGGTCAAAGCCCGCGCGATCGAGCGCGGTCGCCACCATCGAAGTCGTGGTCGTTTTGCCGTGCGATCCGGCGATGGCGATGCCGTACTTCAACCTCATCAACTCGGCCAGCATCTCGGCGCGCGGGATCACGGGAATCTGGCGGCGAACGGCCTCGACGACCTCCGGGTTATCGGTCCGCACAGCGGTCGAAGTGACGACTACCTGCGCGTCGTGGAGGTGCTCTCCGTTGTGGCCCTCGAAGATCTTCGCCCCCATCCCGCTCAACCGTTCGGTGATCGGCGACAGCTTCTCGTCGGAACCGGAGATACGGTAACCCAGGTTGAGCAACACTTCGGCTATGCCGCTCATTCCGATGCCGCCTATGCCAACGAAATGGATGTGTTGATACTTCTTGAACATACACTCTCGATGGTGGTGGTTGGTGATTGGTGGCTGGCGGCTGGTTGCGATCCTTCAACTAACCACCAGCCACCAGCCACTATCCACTCCCTGCTCCCGATTCCCCACTCTTCATTATCCTCATCGCCAGATCGACCACGCTCTTCGCCGCGTCCGGGTGTCCGAGCAGCTTTCCGGCTTCGGCCATTCGGCCCAGCTTATGCGGGTCGTGAATAAGCCATAGCAATTCTTTCGCCAATCGTTCCGGCGTCAGTTCGGCCTGCAGGATCATCCGCCCCGCGCCGGCGCGTTCGACGGCTTCGGCGTTTTTGCGCTGATGATCGTCGGCGGCGAACGGGAAGGGGACCATAATCGCCGGTTTACCCGCGGCCGCAAGCTCCGCGACGGTGGTCGCCCCGGCGCGACTGATGACCAGATCGGCCGCGACGAATTCGTCAACCATCTTCTCGATGAAAGGTCTTACGTCAGCCCTCAACCCCGAATTCTCATAAGCGTCTCGCACGCGATAAAAATCGTTTTCGCCGGTCTGATGGGTGATCGACACACGGTCTTTCTCTTCCGCGAGCAGCGGCAGCGCTCCGATCATGGCCTCGTTGATCGCGCGAGCCCCCTGGCTGCCGCCGGTGATCAGCACGTGAATAGTATCGCCGGCCTGCTTGACCGGAACGTCAAAAAATTCCGCTCGGACAGGGTTGCCGGTGATTTCGGCTTTCTCGCCGAAAAATGCCCTTGCCTCTTCAAACGAGACGGCGGCGGCTTTCACGAACCGGGCGAGCGTGCGGTTGGTGAAGCCCGGCAACGCGTTCTGCTCAGCCACCATAGTCGGCGTGTCCATCAACGCGGCCGTCAGAACCACCGGACCTGAAGCGTATCCTCCGACGCCGATCACCACATCCGGCCTGACTCGTTTTATCAGGGAGCGAACATCCAGAAACCCCTTCGGCAATTTCAAAAGTGACTTGATCCGGTTGACCATGCTCACGCGTTTAAGCGCGGAGACCTCGATCAGTTCCAGGTTGAATCCCTCGCGCGGAATGATCTTCGTCTCCAGACCTCTGGCAGTGCCCACAAACAGGATCTGCGTATCCGCGTCGCGCCGCCTGAACTCCTGCGCAATGGCGACGCCGGGATAAATGTGCCCGCCGGTGCCGCCGCCGGCGATGATGACGGAAAGCGGACGGGAGGAAGAGGAGACAGGGAGAGGGGGAGACAAGGAGACAGGGAGACGCGCCCCTCTCACTTCTCCACTCTTCTTTATCTCTTGCTCCGAATTACTCATCGTCTCCTTATCCCCTTGTCTCCTTGTCTTCCTGTCCCTATTTCTCCTTCTCGACTCCTTGTTCGGACACATTCAACAAGATTCCGACAACGGCCAAGACGGCGACCAGCGAAGACCCGCCCGCGCTGATAAACGGCAGCGTGATGCCTTTGGCCGGGACCAGATTCAACGCGACGCTCATATTGAAGAACGCCTGAATCACGACGCTCGTAGTCAAGCCAACGGCGAGCAACATTCCCAGTTTGTCCGGCGCGCGAAATCCGGCGCGCAATCCCCGCCACAAAAAGAATCCAAAGACGAGCGCCAGAGCCGTAGCGCCCGTCAACCCAAGCTCTTCGGCGATCACCGAGAAGATGTAATCGGATTGCGGTTCCGGCAGAAACAGCAATTTCTGCCTGCCCTGCCCGAATCCAAGTCCGTTGACGCCGCCCGAACCGACCGCGATCAGCGATTGCAGTATTTGATAGCCCTTGCCCTGCGGATCGCGTTCGGGGTCTATAAAAGCCAGCACTCGGTCCCAGCGCCAGACGACTTTGACCACGAGGAGGGCGATCGCGGCCAGGACCGCCGGCAGAAGCTGGTAAAGACGCAACATCGGCGCTCCGGCGGCGAAAAGCATCGTCAGAAAAATCACGCCGAGCATCAGAGTCGCTCCCAGATCAGGCTCCTTTAAAATCAGCACGGAGAGCAAACCAACTACCACGCTGGCCGGAGCGACCGTCGCCCAGAAATTATTCAACTCACCGTCGCGCTCCCGCTCAGACAAAAACCATGCCAGGAAAATTACCAGCGCTATTTTTGCCAATTCCGACGGCTGCGCCGAAAAGCCTTTGAAAATTATCCACCGGTGCGCGTTGTTGACCGTGGGGAACAGGAAAACCAGCAGCAGTAGAAGGGCGCATAAGCCCAGAAACCCGTATACGAAACCCGGCTGACCAAATCTGTGATAATCGATGCGCCGGACGATGAGCATCACGATCAATCCCAGCGCCGCCCACCGAATCTGTCCATACAAAAACGCGTTCGGATTTTTGGTTCCGGCCGAAGCGCTGTAAACCATGATCACGCCGAACAAGGTCAGGCCGATGGCCGTCGCCGCCAGCCACAAGTCCCAGCGAAGGCTTTCAACAGTCCGCAACAGATTTTTACGCGCAGGTTTCTCCATAAGACTCTGGATTGCGGATTGCGGATTTTTTTGATTCCTAAACTGCAAAATACGGAAAACGTATTTGTAGAATTTCTTCAATCCGCAATCCGCAATCCGCAATCCGCAATCCGCAATCCCAGTTTCCTAACCGCATCCTTAAACACTCTGCCTCGGTGCTCGTAGTTATCGAACATATCGAAACTGGCGCAGGCGGGGGCGAGCAGCACAATTTCGCCCGGTTTACCGATCTTCAATCCGATTTCGACGGCTTCCTCCATCGTCGAGGCGCGTCGAAGCGGGCGCGTGTTCTGCAAAGCCGCCGCGATCTTGTCCGCGGCCGCCCCGATCAGAATCAGGTTCGAGCAGCGGGAACGCGCCACCGGGGCGAGCGGCGAATAATCGCCGCCTTTGTCCTTGCCCCCCAGGATCACGTTGACGCCTCCGTCGAAAGCCTCGATGCATTTGATCGCCGCGTCCACGTTGGTGGCTTTGGAGTCGTTGTAGAACTTCACGCCGTTGATCTCCGCCACGAATTCCAGCCGGTGCTCGACGCCTTTGAAATTGCGGACGCCTTCGCGCATGGATTCCGCGGAAGCGCCGCATGCAATTCCGATGGCCAGCGCCGACATCACGTTCTCCAGGTTGTGATCGCCGCGAAGCGTGATCTCATCCCGGGTGATCAGCTCGCGTTCGACGCCTGATGACCGGTGAATGATCGCCGGGCCGCGCAGGAAGATTCCCTCTTCGAGCTCGCGCTGGCGGCTGAAAAAGATCGTTCGCGCTTCGGTCAATGTGTCCATCTTCGATACGCGCTGATCGTCGGCGTTCAGGACGGCGAAATCCATTGGCGCCTGGTTGCGGAAGATATTGGCCTTGGCCGCCACGTAATCGTCCATCGAATCGTACCGATCCAGGTGATCGGGCGTAATGTTGATGATCACCGATACGAACAGATGCAACCTCTCGACCGCTTCGAGCTGAAAGCTGCTCAGTTCGATAACCGTGAATCCGTCGTCACGCGATTTATCGACCAGCGAAATCAGGGGCTCGCCGATGTTGCCGCCGACCTGCGTCGGCAGGCCGGCGCCCTTCAGCAGTTCGCCCGCAAGCGTCGTGGTGGTCGTTTTGCCGTTCGACCCCGTAATGCCGACAAGCCGGCCTCGCAGAAAGCGAGCCGCCAGTTCGACTTCGCCGATGATTTCCACGCCCGCCTCTCGAGCTCGCCGGAAAGGTTCTATCGCGAGCGGAACGCCGGGACTGACGACGATCAGGTCCGATTTTTCAAACAACTCCGGCGGGTGCGACCCGGCCACGACCTCGACTCCCTTCGCGCGCAGACTGCCGGCGCCTCTCAATTCGCTCTCGGGCTTCGCGTCGTTGACTACGACGCGCGCGCCGCGCGACAGCAGAAAGTCGGCCGCCGCCACGCCGCTGCGCGCCAACCCGACGACCAGAATGTTCTTGCCATTAACGTTCATCCACAACTTCGGGTCAGCGCAACTTCAGAGTCGAGAGACTCAACAGCGCGAACAGGATCGCGACGATTAAAAATCGAAAGACTATCTTCGGCTCCTTCCATCCGATCAGTTCGAAGTGGTGATGGAGCGGCGCCATTTTGAAGATGCGCTTGCCGCGGAGTTTGAAAGATCCGACCTGCAGCATGACGGACAGCCCTTCGAGCACGAAGACCCCGCCCAGAATCGGCAGGACCAGTTCCTGCTTGATCAGGATGGCGATAGTGCCGAGGGCGCCTCCGATGCCCAGGCTGCCCACGTCGCCCATGAAAACCTCGGCCTGCGGAGCGTTGAACCATAGGAATCCCAGGCTCGCGCCTACCAGCGATCCCGCGAAAACCGTCACCTCCCAGACGCCCGGCGTGTGAGGAATGTCCAGATAATCGGCGAACTTTGCGTGCCCGGTTACATAAACGAATCCCGTCAACGCCGACGCGGCCACGACCGTGACGCTGATCGCCAGTCCGTCCAGACCGTCGGTCAGATTGACCGTATTCGACGTGGCGATCAGAACGAGAATGATGAAGGCTGAATAGCCCAGGACCGTCAGATCGGGCTGGAGGTACTTGAAAAACGGCACATACAGCGTCGATTTGTA
>DASUFM010000184.1:0-4487 GCA_036274535.1 Blastocatellia bacterium | reverse complement strand
TCTTTTGGAATCGAGAGGCAGTATCAGATCCGCGTGAGAATGTGGATCGATAATGCCGGGAATGACGGTCAGGCCGCGCGCGTCGATCGTCCGTCCGGCTTTGGCGTTGAATTCTCCGATTGCGGCGATGCGGTCGCCTTTGATCGCGATGCCGGCTTTATAGGCGGGCAGGCCTGTCCCGTCAATGATAGCGGCATTTTGAATTGTTATGTCATACATAATTTTCAGCTACAGAGATCACAGAGGACACGGAGAAATCATAAATCATTATGTCCTTTGTGTCCTGCCGCCATCGACAGTACGGGAAACTTACGCGTACTGTAATCACTGGCGCGGCCGGGCGGCCGGCGTTTCCAATCGCAGTTCGCGCCAGGGCGCCGCCGCGATTGACTGACCTGCCTGGTCGAACATCACAACCCGCCATCGCAGGTTTCCATCGACAGCCTTTTCCCGAAACCATGATGGCGCGTAGTAATGCAGGGTCCCCGCGGGCAGCATGGAATTGAGCAAGGGCTTCTCGTTCCGGTCCATGACTTCCAATCGCACGAACGCGCAGGCCTGATTCTCCGTCCATGTAAAAAGCAGAGTGAAAATCGGCGATTGCGCGCTATTGATAGTCGCGCCTTCCGCCGGCGAAATCAGCGTGAGCGGCGCGACAGCCTGGCTCTCGGAAGAGCCCACGAAGTAACGCAGGACGGGCATGGCGAATCCCGACAGTCCTCCGCTGTGCACAACCCCTGGCCCGGCGCCGACCGCCGACAGGTCGGAATCGCCTTCTTTGTCATCGCTGGCTTCGATGCGCAGCAGTATCAGATACGCGCCTTCGATGGCGCGCGGCAGGCGCGCCGGATCAGGGCCTTCGAGCGTGAAGCGTCCGACGGGCGGCAGGAAGACGTTGAAGCGGCCCAGTTGCGTGTAGCGGCGCTGCTTGCCGCGCTGCTCGAAGGGCAGCGACCCTTCGGGAAGCAGGTCGAAATCTGCAGGCAATTCGTCGCCGGGCGCGACCACCTCCCAACGGCCTTTCAGCCGGCCCGTGCCGTTGTATTGGATGTCCGCTTTGATCTTCGGCGTGACCGCCTGCGGCCGTATGAAGACTATCGGCAGATCGGGTTCGAACAACAGCCGCGCGTCAGTCAAAGCGAACGGCGTGCGCGCCCCGCCGCTGGCCAGGCGGCATGTGACGTTGACGTACTCGTCCGGCCCGCCGCCGAGGTTGGCGAAACGGCGGACGTAAAAGAACCGCGAATCAAAGCCGTCAATCGCCGCCTGGTATGCGCGCCGGGCCACTGACGGCGGAATGGACATCACGTCAGTAAAGCCCAGATTCCCACTCGACCGTGACAGATTGTAGCGCGCGGGCAATGAACCAAAGATCGTCGCCGGATCGCATTTAAAACCGAGATCAGGCGCGGCTGGAATCAACTCTCCGCACCAGGTCGCCTCCGCCGGGCGCAGAGAGACAGGGACCTGCCCGAAAGTGAGAAAGACCGTCGTGCCGGTGTTCGGATTGACGTTGACGCCGGTGGGATTGACGCTGACGTTTTGCGCCCCGGCGACTCCGGCGGTCAATGCGCAAATGGCTATGGCGATCAGTATGCGGTTCATTGTCGCTCCTCGAAAAATAGGACAGATAAGGCATATAGGACAGATAGATCTTATATGTCTTATCTGTCCTATATGTCCTATTTTCATTATTCCCGCCCTAAAAAGTCAGATTGATTCCTGTGTTGAGAGTCCAGACTTTGTTGAGATTGTTGACTACGAATAACAGGTCGCTCGTTCGCGCGAAGCGATTGGCGTATCGAACGAAAAACTGAGCCTGCATGCGATTGGCGAAAAGACGCCGCCAGCCAGGATGTTCTCCGTCCATCCGATAAGACAATTGCGCGTCGCCCTCGATAGTGCGGCTGCTGGACGTACGCGCCAGATCGCCAGCCCCGATGGTCGACAGGTTGATGGCGAAGGCCGCGCGAGGAGTCATTCGCCAGTTTGCGTTGACCGCGTAGCGTATAGTGCGATCCGCGCGCTTGAATTCGAAGTTATTCGCCAGTTCGTTATTGACCTCGAAATTCACGTCAAAGGCAGGCGTAAGGCCGAGTCCGAGCGTCAGCCCGTTGGTCAGATTCTCCAGGTCGGCGAGTTCGCGGCCCGGCTGGCGATTGTCCTGCGACGAGCGATTGAACCGATAGCCGACCCGCCATTTCGTGAATTGCCAATCGGCGCTCAGGTTGTAATTGAGGCTGATCTGATCGGGCACGAGGTCGGGCCGGAACGCGCCGTTGACGGGCATGAACGCGCCGAACTGATGTACGCGGTCGACCGTGAATCCGATCCGCGGCGCCCACGAATAGGATTTCCCATTCGAGTTCCCGTTTGACTGTTCCTTCCCGGCGATGAATGGGGCGATCAGCGCCCGCAGCGGCATGTTGACGTTCAGCCCTTCGCGCCGGGTCAGCGATTTCAGGATCGAAGGCGCGTTATTCAGATTGTCGTTGAATCGAGTATGCGAGAGAGTGAAGTTCGCCTCGCCGACGGCGCCCACCATCTCGAATTGATTTTGAAAATGATCGGCCTGCGCGCTGGCGCCCGCGCTGCGAAAGAGAGGATCGACTCGTTCGTGCCGAAAATTGAAAGTCAGGTTCGCGTTCTGTTGGGAATTGAGTTTCAGATCTCGCAACAGAACCAGGCTGGCGTCGGCATAGCGCGCTGAACGCGTGGTTGCGCGCGCCGGCGTGACAGTAAGCCCCTGTTCGAGCAGCGGATCGGATGGGTTGGTGAAGCGGCTGCGCGTGAATCCTGCGTCCAGTTTGACGCGGTTCTGCGGATCGCTGGCGATCAGACGCAGGCTTCCGCCCTCGCTGCGTTCGGCGTCTGTGATCGTGCGCTGGCTGAAGTTGTTGAGAGGCAGCAACGAACCGCTGAGCGCGCCGGCTTCGATCCGAAGACCCTGGGGGCGAGAGGGCAGTAACTCGAAGCCCAGCGTGGCGCTCAACATCTGGTGCTTGCGCCGGTTCAGGCCCAGGAAATTGCTCCATCCGACGACGCTCGTGCCGTTGGCTGCGGCGGCGGTGAAATCCGCGCGCTTGCCGAAAACTATTCTGGCGGTCATCCCGCGACTCGAAAAACCGTTGATCAGATGCCGCTGCGCGCCGAACGAAACGTGGCCCAGGGCGAAACTCGATGCGCCATGCTGGACCTGAATCAAATAACTCGACAGATCGACGTTCGGCGCCTTTTGCCCCAACTCGCCGAACCGCAACGCTTCGTTCTGAAACGTCGAGCCTGCCATCTCAAAACGATTCGACCAGACCGTCGCGCCGCGCGTGAACGTCATGCCTAGCGACGCCTGCCCTGCCAGATCATTGAATTTTTCCCTGGTAGTTCCGGGGAGCGGCGCGGGAAACGCGTACGAGCCTGGTTGTGATTTAAGGTTGAGCGAAATGTTTTTGATCGGCTCGATCTTATCGAAGCCCCAACGCTTCCTGGGCTCCGAAACGGCTTGAGCGCCGCCTGGCGCGTCGCCGTTCGATCCATTGACAGGGGCGTCCGTGGCGACGCGCAGCGGAAACCGCGCGACCTCTTTCCACTGATTGGCTCCGGATACCAGCCAGACCGTGACCTCGTTTTCTCCCGCCGGCAGGGGCAGACGAGGGATGTAGGACACATTCGACGCCTCGATCATCAACATCGCCGTGACATCGGTATCGCCGATCATCATCGCCAGCCTGCCGTCCGCCGGTTGCAGCGCGCGGCTGAGCGACAGTTCGATCTTTTCGTTCGGCAGGACCGGCGCTTTGCCGTCGAAAGCCGCCCGGACCGCCAGGTTATCGGCTTCAGCCGTTGTCGAACCAAAGGCGAACAAAAATATCCCAAACAATGCGCGTACCATAATTGATTGGCGCATAAGCTCCTCGAAACCTTCTCCACAAAGCCGCGCGAAGGATCACAAAGACGAAATCAATTCTTAGTGTCTCTTCGTGTGGCGTTGTGGAGGAATTTTCATCATCCTTTCACAGCGCGGGCGCGAAGGTTACTTTGACGCGACCGTTGACCCTGGCCTTGTCGTCGTTTTGCAGGCGCACGATCACACGCTTCCCGAGTTCCATGTCGGCGGCTGTGATCTGTTGCTCGATTCGCAGCGGGCTTTTCGCGGTGCGGCGCGCATAGATGCGATTTGTTCCCGGATGTTCCAGGCTGAGCGTCAGCGGCGATGATTCGTTCGCCGCCGGCGAATCGTTACGCCATTCGACCTCGATCGTCACGCGGCCGGGAGCAATCACCCGAATCGGGATTTCCTGCGCGTTGCCGGCGCCGAGCAGCGTAAATTGCGTGTCCTCGAGCGTGCGCGCCGTGGTCGGAATCGTGATGCGCAACTTTCCGGACACTTCACGGCGCGCCGTCGCCGCGCTGTTGATGACCTTGGCGCTCCATTTGGCCGCCGACTCGGAGTTGAACTTGTCGACTTCCGGTTCGGCGAGCGCATATTC
>DASUFM010000183.1:0-4565 GCA_036274535.1 Blastocatellia bacterium | reverse complement strand
CTTTGCTCGCAGATGGCGATTCCGTATATGAGAGAGCAGCGCGGAGGACGGATCATCAACATCACTTCGCTGGCGGCGCAGGCCGGCGGGCGCGGAGGGTCGTTGCCTTACGCGGCGGCCAAAGCCGCGGTCAACACGCTCACCAGGGGGCTGGCCAACGAATTCGGCCCGTACAATGTCACGGTCAACGCCGTCGCGCCGGGCATCATCCTGACCCCGTTTCACGACCAGTTCTCGCGCCCCGATCGTTTGCAGGAAGTCATCAACGCCACACCGCTCGGGCGCGCAGGATTGCCGGAAGAGGTGGCCGAGTTAGTGACATTCCTGTCTTCGGACGACGCGGGCTTCATCACGGGAGAGGTCTTCGGAATTGACGGCGGAAGGTGATCGCCGCGAGGATCGAGGATCGTGGATCGTGGATCGTGGATCGTGGATCGTGGATCGAGGATCGTGGATCGAGGATCGTAAGGACTCCTTCCATCTTCCATCTTCCATCTTCCATCTTCCATCTTCCATCCTCGCGTTCTGGCGGTTGGCTCACTCCAGCTCCTTAATCCTGGGCACGGCCAGCGTCAATCCGATCGCGAACAAGACAATGACCAGGCCTCCGGCGGCCATCGCCCATTGCGCGCCGTGATGTCCCCATCTCCATCCGATCAGGTCAGCCAGAGCGCCCATCAACAAGCCTCCCAGTGGCGGCAATCCGATGAAAGCCAGGGCGTACATGCTCATGACGCGCCCGCGCATTTCGTCCTGCACCAGCATCTGCAGGAGCGTGTTGACCGTGGTCGTGATGCTGACCATTCCGGCGCCGGTCAGCGCGAGGAAGAAGCAGGAAAGGGTGAAGTTGCGTGAGAGCGCGAACCCGGCGACCGCCAGGCCGAAAAATACGTTTCCGGCAAGCAGCAACCGCCCGCGACGGCTCGAATTGCTCAAACTGTAGGCCATGACCAGCGCGCTCAGGAGCGCTCCTCCCCCCATCGCCGCCCATAAATGCGCCAGTCCCTCCGCCTCGCGATCCAGCACATCGCGCGCGAAAACCGGCAGGAAAATAAGGAACGGCAGCCCGCAGAGGCTGATCACCGCGGCGACGCCGAGCAGCGCTCTCACACGCGGCCGCCCGTGGACGTAACGAATTCCGGCGATCATTTGACGCCACATTTCGCGCGCGTGGCGAGTGTCCGGCGCGCGCCACGGAGGCAATCGCAACATCCACAGCGCGACAATCACCGCCAGGAAACTGGCGCTGTTGAGGAAATAGCAGCCCGCTATCCCTATGGCGCCGAATAATAATCCGCCGATCGTCGGCCCTATGATGCGCGACAGGTTGAATTGCGCGGAATTGAGCGCCACGGCGCTGGGCAGATCCTCGCGCCCGACCAGGTCGGTCAGCAGCGCCTGGAACGCCGGCGTGGCCAGCGTGGATGAAACCCCTCCGACAAACGCGATGGCGATCACATGCCACAGCGACAATCCTCCCCATAACTTCCGATCGCGCAGCAGGACAAGACCGCCCAGGGCGGCGGCGTTGAACATATATACGGATTGCGTGACGATTAGTAATTTACGGCGGTTGAACAGATCGGCGTAGACTCCGCCGAAGAGTGAGAACGCGATTTGCGGGAAGGAGCCTGCGAAGGAGACGAATCCAATAAGCGCGGTCGAAGCCGTCAAATCGCGCACCAGCCATCCCTGCGCGACCGTCTGCATCCAGCTCCCGATATTTGAAAGGAAAAATCCGATCCAGACGAGGCGATAATTTGGGTAACGAAGCGCGCGTAAGGCGCCGCCCAATACAGGTTCAGTAGCTTCTTCGACGGCCGCGCCCCTGACATCCTCCGAAACTGTCTCCTGCTTCACATTTCCGATCTTGCCACAGCGACGCGATTGAGACCAGTAGTATCGATGACAAACTTATCAATCTTAATTTAAAATCCATATTCTCTAAAATGCGTGGGAGGGCGACGCCATGGCTAATGGTCAATGCTCCCGCATTCTTCAAATCGTGGGCGGCTTCCATACGCCATGAAAACATTTCGGATCAGGAGTCGCGGATCACCTACCGATTTCATTTCGTGACCAAACCTCGCTTCCTGCGATTCATACTCGATCCGATCATGGAAAGGGTATTCCTGTGAGAGACGCGGAAGCGTTTGCGGGCGATCAAAGCCTTCCTCAAGCGCAATCGCAACCATTAAAGATCGCGGGTTGCGATCCTCGATCCTGGATCTTCAATCTTCGATCTTCTCGGCTTCTCTTCTCTCCTTGAAATGTTCGACGATCATCTCGGCCTGCTTCTGGCCGACGAAGGGCTTTAACTCGGCGACCGTCGCTTCCGAGACGCGCTTCAGGCTGCCGAAATTGCGCAGCAGGCGCTCTTTCAACTTATCGCCTACGCCGGGAATGGATGTCAGTTCGGAGGTGAAATCGCGCGTCGCGCGCCTCTGGCGGTGGAAGCTGACGGCGTAGCGATGGGTCTCATCGCGTATGATCCTGACCAGCCGCATGACGGGCGAAGTCTTTTCCAGAAACACGGGCTCGTCTTCTCTGCCCTTGACGAGCAGATGGCTGATCTCTTCGTGGCGTCCGCGCGGTTTGACTATGCCGGCTATCGGCAGGTCGGCCAGCCCCAGTTCGTGCAGCGCGGCCGCGGCTGACGACAACTGCCCTTTGCCTCCATCAATGAAAATCAGGTCTGGCAACAGCTTCTCCTCTTTCAATAAGCGCGAATAGCGCCTGTAAACGGCCTCGCGCATTGAGGCGAAATCATCCGCGCCCTCGACAGTCCTGATGATGAACTTGCGGTAATCCGACTTTTTCATCTCGCCGTCTTCGCAGACGACCATGCCGGCGACGTTCTCCGCGCCCTGTATGTTCGAGATGTCGAAGGATTCGATCCGGTGTGGGTAAGACGGCAGCCCCATGATCTCCTGCAACTCGGCCAGGACCTTCGACCAATCGGGCTTGATCACGCGGAAGCGCTGGTCGAAGCCCAGTTTGGCGTTCTTTTCGACCAGGTCTATCATCTCGCGCTTCCTGCCCCGCTGCGGATCGAGTATCTGGACGCGCCGCCCGCGATTCTGGCTGAGCACCTCTTCGAGCGCCTCGCGGCTCTCCCAATCGACCGGCACGTGAATTTCCAGCGGCACGTAATTGCCTATGGTGTAATACTGTTCGAGGACGCTTCCAAGAAATTCGGCCGGATCGAAGCCCTCGACCGGAATGTCTTCCCAGTAAAATTCGCGCCGCCCGACGACCCGCCCCTCGCGCATCGTAAAGAGATGTAAAGATAATTGATGCCCTTCGCGGTAATAGCCGAAAATATCCACGTCCAGGTCGAGCATCCCCATCATCTTCTGATGCTCGCTAAGGGCGCGAACGGTCTTGAGCAGATCGCGGTATTTCGCCGCCTGTTCGTACCGCATTTCTTCAGAAGCTTTCAACATTCGCGCTTCGAGCTCATCGGCCAGCTCCTTGTCCCTGCCGTCCAGCAGCAGCCTCACATCGCTAACCGCTTCGCGGTATTGATCGGGCCTGCACAAATCCTTTTGGCAGGGCCCCATGCAGCGTTTGATCTGGTATTCCATGCAGGGCCGGCCGGCGCGCTTATAGATTTCATAAACCTCATCGGAACAGGTGCGCAGTTGGAATTCGCGGTTGACCAGCGAGACGGTCTTGTCGGCCAGCGACGCGGGCAGGTACGGGCCGTAATAGGCCGCGCCGTCCTTCTCGACTTTGCGGGTTTTGAAAATGCGCGGGAACTCCTCGTTGATCGTGAGCTTCAGATGAGGGTAGGCCTTGTCATCCTTGAGCATCACGTTGTAGCGCGGCTTGTGGCGCTTGACCAGGTTAGATTCGAGGATCAACGCTTCGGCTTCGGTGTCAGTGACGATGAATTCCAGATCGTCGATGCGCGCGACCAGCTCCAGCGTCTTGGCGTCCATCGCGCGCGAGTTCTGGAAATACTGGCGCACCCTGTTGCGCAGGTTTTTCGCCTTCCCGACGTATATGATCTGCCCCTTCGCGTTCTTATAAAGGTAGCAGCCGGGAACTGTTGGAAGATTCTGTAACTTCTCGTCCAGCGTCATACATTGAAATTATGAACGATGAACGCAAAACCTTGAAGTGGCCGGCGGGATTGTCTGCCGGCGCCCATCTTTTAGAGCGCGTCGCAATCGCATAGATAGGACTATAATCTGGCATTCTTTCTGCTTAACCGATTCAGGGAAATCATCCTTGTCGAGCGCCCCGCCGCGATAATTGCGCTATGTGTGGATGAAAGCGCTATGCGCCTTCGTATGAGCGAGATATGAAGTCAGGCTAAAGAGCGGCAATTTGCCGCCCCTCGCCGCCTTTTATGACGCCCCGGATGAGATGAGAGACGAGATAACAATGGAGAATGGCAATAGAGGAAGAAAGGGCTGGATTGAAGGAGCGCATCGCGCCGTGTGGCTGGTCGCCATTGTTTTCGCCTCCGTCTGCGCCGGCGCCGGCATATCCTGGCGAATGCCTGAACTGGATTTGGCCGCTCGTGACTGGCTGTTGCGCAGCCGTGGAAGACTCGC
>DASUFM010000182.1:0-2393 GCA_036274535.1 Blastocatellia bacterium | reverse complement strand
GGCGCCAAAGTGGCGAATCTGTTCGCCGCGCCGCGCATGTATCTTTATCTGCCGCTGGCGCAGCGCTATCAAGACCGGATGATTTTACACTTGCGAACGGCAGGCCCGCCTGAGCGGATGATCGCCTCCCTGCGACATGAGATTGCCGCGTTAGACCGAAGCCTGCCGGTTTACGACATCAAGCCCCTGGCCGACTACCGCGACGCCGCGCTCACGCCTCAAAGACTGGCGGCGCTGCTCATCAGCGGTTTCGGAACGCTGGCGACGCTGTTGGCGGCGATCGGCTTATACGGCCTGATGTCTTATGATATCGAGCAGCGCATGCGCGAGATCGGCGTCCGAATGGCTCTAGGCGCGCGGGCGCGTGACGTGTTTCAACTGATCATCAAATATGGAGTCGGGCTCACCCTGATTGGCGTCGCATCCGGTCTCCTCGTAGCCGTCGCTTCGACGCGACTGATCAAAGCTTTGCTGTTCGGGGTCAGTGGCGCCGATCCGCTGACCTTGACGGTGAGTTCCTCGTTATTGATTGGAGTGGGGGCGCTGGCGTGTTATTTTCCCGCGCGTCGGGCATTAAAGTCTGATCCGATCAAATCGCTACGGAGCGAGTGAATTCCACAACTTATGGACAACATGACAAAACACAAAAAGACTCTCCAGGAATTACGCAGCCAGCGGTGGCTGGGATCGGACAGTTTGCGTTCGTTCAGTCATCGTTCGCGGGCGAAACAAATGGGATACGCGCGCGAAGATTACGCGGGCAAGCCGGTCATCGCCATCATCAACACGTGGAGCGACCTGACGACCTGCCACAGCCATTTCCGCGAGCGCGCCGAAGAAGTCAAGCGCGGCGTGTGGCAATCGGGCGGCTTCCCCGTCGAAATTCCCGCCATGCCGGTCAATGAAACTTATATGAAGCCCAGCCCGATGATGTATCGCAATTTCCTGGCGATGGAGGTCGAAGAGTTGCTGCGATGCCAGCCCATTGACGGCGCCGTGCTGATGGGTGGATGCGACAAGACCACGCCGGGGCTGTTGATGGGCGCGATCTCCATGAACCTGCCCGCGATCTATCTGCCCGCGGGGCCTATGCTGCGCGGCAACTGGAACGGCCAGGTCCTGGGCAGCGGCTCGGACGTATGGAAATACTGGGCCGAAAAATGCGCCGGCAATATAACCGACGATGAATGGAATGAGATGGAAGACGGCATAGCGCGTTCGCCCGGCCACTGCATGACAATGGGCACCGCCTCTACCATGACCTCGATCGCCGAAGCGCTGGGAATGACATTGCCCGGCGCTTCGGCGATCCCGGCGGTCGATGCGAATCATCAGCGGATGGCCGCGGCCTGCGGACGTCGCATAGTCGAAATGGTCTGGGAGGATTTGAAACCGCGCGACATTCTGACGATGCGGTCGTTCGAAAACGCGATCACGACTGACATGGCTATCGGCGGCTCTACAAACGCCATCATCCATCTGGTCGCGATGGCCGGGCGCGCCGGAATCGAACTCGGCCTGAATAAATTCGACGAGATTTCGCACCGGACCCCGATGATCGCCAACATTCGCCCGTCGGGGCAGCGGTATTTGATGGAGGATTTCTATTACGCCGGCGGGCTGCGCGCGTTGCTCAATCAGATCGGTTCGCTGCTGCATCTGGATTGCCTGACGGTCAACGGCGAATCCCTGGGCGAAAACATCGCGGGCGCCAAAATCTACAACGATGACGTAATTCGTTCGATGGGCAACCCCGTCTCTCCGCAGGGCAGCACGGCGATTTTGTACGGCAACCTCGCCCCGAACGGCGCGGTAATCAAACCGACCGCGGCTGAAAAACGCCTGCATCAGCACACCGGACGCGCGGTGGTTTTCAAGGACTATAACGATATGGCCGCGCGGATTGACGATGAGAGCCTTGAAGTCGATGAAGATTCCGTGCTCGTGCTGCAGAACGCCGGGCCGCTTGGCGGTCCGGGGATGCCGGAATGGGGCATGCTTCCGATCCCCAGGAAGCTTTTGAAAAAAGGCGTTCGAGACATGGTAAGAATCTCCGACGCGCGGATGAGCGGCACGTCATACGGCGCCTGCGTGCTGCACGTCGCGCCGGAAAGTTACATCGGCGGGCCTCTGGCTTTCGTCCGCGACGGAGATTTGATCGAATTAAACGTGGCGGGTCGAAAATTGAATTTGATGGTCGGCGAAGAGGAGATGGCGCGCCGCCGCGCCGAATGGACCCCGCCGCCGCCGCGTTATGAGCGCGGATTCGGCGCGCTCTTCAGCCAGCATGTCACGCAGGCCGATCAGGGATGCGATTTCGATTTTCTGAGCGCCGGAGCCGAGACGCCGGAGCCGGAGATTCATTGAGAATTGCGGATTGCGGATTGCGGATT
>DASUFM010000181.1:0-3166 GCA_036274535.1 Blastocatellia bacterium | reverse complement strand
ACAGTATCAGTCCTCAAGGCGCTCTACACGCTCCGCTACTTCAGCAATAAAGATCAACGCTCAGCGCTTGCTCACGTCTGTGCCGACAAATTCCTTGAGGTAGGTGTTGCCTTTGTATTCGAGATCGTCGTGAATGCCGATCTTCGATGTGTAGTAGGCGTTCGCGACGCGGGATTTCAGTTCGACAAAAAACCTCTCTTCCGGCCTTTCCGGGTTCAATTCCCTGTCTGCCATTTTCGTCAAAACGGCGACGCGTTGATCCTGTGAAGCCCGCATAAACGGCTTTCCGTTCATTTCGGCTGAGATTTGATCGACAAGTTTCAGGCCCGCTCGCCATTGCAGTTTCGGCTCATCTCCAAAAGATTCCGCCAGACGCCGGTCAATGTATTCGGCGACCTTCGCGGCGCGCGCTCCGGGCGAATGTTCGTCGGTTGGAATGATCAACTCGCTCAACTCATCTACCATCGCGAATTCATCGGGAGTGAAAAAGCGGTGCGAGGCGGGTTTAGTCTTCGCCTGCGGCAGCGGCGGAACTATGACCGCGCCCGCAGTTAATATCATCATCGCGCGGCGGCTAACGCCTTCCGACGCCCCTTCTTCCCTTCTTTCTTTCTTCGCCATCACAGATTTCCTTTCTTCAACTCGCCGGCCAGATATTCGCAGGAGCGCCAGGCCAGGGCCATAATCGTCCACGTAGGGTTCTGGCATGATGCGCTCACGTGGCTGCTGCCGTCCACGACGAACAGATTCTTCACGTCGTGCGATTGCTGGAATTGATTGAGGACGGATTTCTTCGGGTCGGTTCCCATCCTTGCCGTTCCCAATTCATGAATAGACCAGCCTTCGGTAAGGAGTTCGCGGCTCAGGTTGACCACGGTGAATCCGGCGGCTTCCATCATCTCCTGCGCGCTAGCGGCCATATCCTCGCACATCTTCTTTTCGTTGTCGCCGAATTTGTAATGAAAGCGCAGGACCGGAATTCCCCATCTGTCTTTCACCTCGGGGTCCAGATCCACGTAATTCTCGTAGCGCGCGAGGACTTCGCCAAAGCCGCCCATAGAGATCATCGCCCCCGCGTAATCACGCACCCTCTTTTTGTAGTCCTTGCCGAAGCCCGGCGTTCCGGAAACGCTGTCAGGATATAACGTCATCCCGCTGCCGCCCTCGAAGCCGTAGCCGCGAATGAATTTCGGGTTGCGTTCGGAAAGGTTACGGAAGCGCGGGACGTAAAAACCTCCTGGACGTCCGTCATCGAGCGTGCGTTTGGCCCCGATCTTATCTTTGACCAGGGCAGTTACGTTCGGCCCCATCACGTGTTCGCAGAAATTATGGCCGACATGGCCGCTGGAATTGCCTATGCCGCTCGGATGCTGCCGCGATTTGGAAAGCAGCATCAGCCGCGCCGATTCGAGCGTCGATGCGGCAAGCGCGACGACCTTCGCTTTGGCTTCGTAACTTTTCCCGGTAACAGTGTCTATGAAGGCGACGCCGCGGGCCTTGCCGGTATTCGTATCGATCAACACCTCGCGGACCGTGGCGTTCGTGCGGATGGTCAGATTGCCGGTGTCGAAAGCCGGGAAAATCAATCCGGTGGGAGAATCGAAGGCCGCGTGAATGTCGCAACCGCCGGCGCGCCGGGCGCATGCGCCTCGGCTGAAACAGCGCCACCGGTATTTGTTCTGAACTCCGTCGGTCGTCACGCCCGCCCGGTACGGCGTCAGAGTCCTTCCCATTTTCGCCAGAGTATTGCGCAAATGGACCTCGGGGTCGTTCAACCGTATCGGGCGCTGGAAGATGCTGTCGGGCAGGTTGGGCAGGTTCTCTTTCACGCCCGAGATGCCGAGCAACAGGTCTACCTTGTCGTAATACGGCGCGAGATCTTTGTACTCAATTGGCCAGTCCTCGCCGTAGCCGTCGCGCGAGGCGGCTTTGAAATCATAATCCGAAAGGCGCAGCGCCAGACGGCCCCAGATGTTGGTCTTGCCTCCCAGACATCGCGAGCGCACCCATGCGTAATTCGTGCCCGTGTACGGATGGTCTTTCTCGTCAACGACCAGGTTCCTGCTGTAATCGCTGCCGCCCCAGCCCTGCACGTAGGAATGCACATGGTTCGCCTTGAGGCCCCGGGCGTATGGCGGTTTGCGGATCGTATATTCGTTGAGCGTCAGAGCGTGACGGTCGTCCGGCATCTCTCCGCGTCGCGGGTGTTCGTAAGGCCACTCGGTCGATTTCAATTCTTCAGTCGTGTCGATGCGCCTGCCGGCTTCGAGCAGCAAAGTTTTCAGGCCCGCCGAGGCCAGCGCATAAGCCGCCATACCGCCCGCCGCGCCAGATCCGACGACGATCGCGTCATAGACCCTTTTAAGATCGACCTTATTGTCATTCGGAATATTCGGAGCTCCAGCCTGCATGAGTCACCTCCCTTTGAAAAACAAAGAAACCGCCATCGCAAGTCCGATCAGGATCACGAGGCGTCGCACGAACTTCTGCCCCATACGCCGCGCTATCCCGGCCGCGCCGTAGCCGCCAACTATCGAACCTGCCGCCATTAAAGCCGCAGACGGCCAGTCAATCAATCCCGCGAAAACAAAATAGACCGCCGCGACTCCATTGATCGTCGAGCCAAAGACATTCTTCAGCCCGTTCATCTGATGGATGTCGCTGAGCCCCATAATGCCGAGCACGGCCAGCATCAGTATGCCTATGCCCGCGCCGAAATACCCGCCATAGACCGCCACCAGAAATTGATAGAAGCTCGCGCCCAGCATCCAGTTCGCGTTCGCTTCTTCATGCGCCGAAGCCTCCGACCGCAGCCACCGTTGAACCTGTCCCTGGATCATAAACAGGACTGTGGCGAAGAGAATTAGAAAAGGAACCAGCGCGGCGAATGTGGGAGGCGGAGTCAGCCTGAGTAATATCGCGCCGATCAGTCCTCCCACGAGACTCGGGATCAGCAGGTAGATGAATTTTCGCGGCGCTTTGAGCAACTCTCCGCGATAGCCGTAGGCGCTGGACCAGGCGCCGGGAACGAGCGCGAAGGTGCTCGTGGCGTTCGCGATTATTTCGGGACGCCCCGCCCAGATCAGCGCCGGAAAAGTCACCAGCGTCCCGCCGCCCGCGACCGAATTGATCATCCCGGCCATCATCGCCGCGCCGAATAGCAACA
>DASUFM010000180.1:0-5358 GCA_036274535.1 Blastocatellia bacterium | reverse complement strand
GCCCCTCAGTTCGCTGAGGGGCGCCTCTTCGTTTTAAAACCGGAACGTCACCCCGACCTGAACGGCCAGAACATCTGTTCGTGAAGAAAAGACGTCGTAGACTACCGATCCATTCACCTCTCGGATCGAGCCTTTTCTGAGATATTCGGCCCGCCCTCCTCTCAAATAGCGAACGCCCACGTCAAACACAACATGCGTTTCGTGATTTTTCGTGAACGGGATCTGCAGTCCGCCTCCAACTCCATAGCTGAAGCTGGTATCGCTCAGATTGGTGTCACTCTCTATAGTCTCGTCGGTGTCCTCGTCCTTGATCGAGGTTTCGGTATACAGATATTTCAACCCGATTAGCCCGTCAACATAGGGGCGAACAAGTCCCGTGCGCGGCTGCGCCCGCACTACGAAATGCGGGAGCAGAATGACGTTGCTTGTGCGAACTCTGACCTGAAAGTCGACGAGTGGAGTACCGATCAGTTCTCTGTGGCTTTCGGAGCCGTATACTACGAATCCGAAGTCGCCCCCAATCAGAACAGGGGTGGAGCCGATCCGGGCGAGACCTTGCAGGCTCATACCGTAACCGTTATTGGTGATGTTCTCACTGAATTCGCCGCGCGGAACGACGGTCAGGAAATTGATGGCGAGTTGGCCGCGCTCCCGCTTTTGCGATTGCGCATGAACGATGGTCGCGCCTCCGATTATCAGGGCCAGAAGACAGACTGGCGCCAGACGCGGGGCTTTCGTTACGAGCGAACATATTGTTTTCATGGGGAGTCCCTATGGGTTCGGAAGAATCAGTCGGAGGGTGGCGGCATTGTCTATATCGGATTCCTGGTTGTCAATAAAAATAGATAGGGCCTATAGGACACATAAGTCCTATAGGCCCTATAGGTCCCATTTCTGAAAAATTCAGCCGATCAGAGCAGGCTCCAGCAGATATTCCTGCAGGTTGAACGCTTTTTCCTCGGCGATTCTGGGGCGCTGATAAGACCCGTTCATCTGCAGCCAGCGCATTTTCACGTTGTCGGCGAGGGCGGGGTCCAGGATTTCACGGACGATGCGTTCCTTGATGCGGTCGTCTTCAATCGGGAAGAGGACTTCGACGCGTCGGTCGAGGTTGCGGTTCATCACGTCGGCGCTGCCGAGGTAAATTTCTTCATTGCCGCCGTTGATGAAGCGATAGATGCGGGAATGTTCGAGGAAGCGTCCGACGATGCTGCCGACGCGGATCGTCTCGCTGCGGCCGGGCCAGCCGGGGCGCAGGCAGCAGATGCCGCGGACGATCAGATCGATGGGCACGCCTTCACGCGAGGCCGCGTACATCTCCTCGATCATCGCCGTGTCGGTCATGCTGTTGAATTTGGCGACGATTCCGGCGGGCCGCCCGGCCTGGTGATGCGTGATTTCGCGGCGGATCATTTCGGTGATCGATTTTCGGAGGTTGACCGGCGCTACCAGCAGTTTGCGATAACGCTCCTGCCGCGAATATCCGGTCAGGTAGTTGAACAGTTCCGAAACGTCTTTGCCGAAATCCTCGTCGGCGGTAAAGAGTCCGAGGTCGGTGTAAATGCGCGCCGTGACCGGATTGTAGTTGCCCGTGCCGAGGTGAACGTAGCGGCGGAGTTTATTTTTCTCCTGGCGCACGACCAGCGCGATCTTGGCATGGGTTTTCAATCCGACCAGTCCGTAGATGACGTGGACGCCGGCTTTCTCCAGCCGCTTGGCCCATTGGATGTTCGCCTCTTCATCGAAGCGGGCCTTGAGTTCGACCAGCACCGCGACCTGTTTGCCGTTCTCGGCGGCTTCGATCAGCGATTCGACTATCGGCGAATCCTTGCCCACGCGGTAGAGCGTCTGTTTGATCGCCAGCACGTTCGGGTCGCGCGCGGCCTGGCGCAGGAATTCGACCACCGGCGCGAATGACTCGTAAGGGTGATGCAAAAGGATGTCCTGATAGCGTATGACGTCGAAGATGTTTTCTCCGGAACGCAGCGCCGCCGGCGTGGTCGGAGAGAAAGGCTCGTCTTTCAACTGCGGCAGATCGAGCTTGTAGAGCGCCATCAGGTCAGGGATGTTCAACGGGCCGTCAATCGTGTAAACGTCCTGCTCATACATCTCCAGCGAATTGCGCAGCAGCTTGATCATATGCTGGCTCATTCCGGAGGCGATCTCCAGCCGCACGCCGAAGCCGAAGCGGCGGTTGCGCACCTGCTGCTCCACGGTCTTGAGCAGATCGCCCGCCTCGTCTTCCTCGATCTCTATGTCGGCGTCGCGCGTAATGCGGAACGGCTGGCATTCGATGATGCGCATTCCGGGAAAGAGCGAATCGATGTGCGCCGACATCACCTCTTCGAGCATCACGAAGCAATACCCCTCGCCCGTGACCGGAATCAGTCTCGGGACGTTCGGCGAAAGCGGCAGTTTAACGCGGGCGAATCGCGCTTCCTGCTCGCCTTCTTCGGGCCTTTCAGGCACGACCAGTATTCCCAGGTTCATGCTGATGTTCGAAATGTACGGGAACGGATGGCTCGGATCCACCGACAGTGGCGTGAGAATCGGGAAGACGCGCTCGTAGAAAAAATTGCGCAAGTCCTCGCGCTGGTCCTTGGTCAATTTATTGTACGGGATGATCCGCACATTGTATTGCTCCAACCCGGGCAGAATCTGTTTGAGCAGGCAGCGCATCTGCACTTCGAGCAGCGGGCGCAGTCGTTCCGCTATGAGTTTCAACTGAGTCGCCGCCGACAGGCCGTCGGGAGAGAGCAGCAGGGGGTTGGCGTCGAGTTGCTCCTGCAGGCCCGAAACGCGAACCATGAAAAATTCATCAAGGTTGGTCGAAAAGATCGATAGAAATTTCAACCGTTCGAGCAGCGGCTGCGACGGGTCGAGCGCCTCATCCAGCACACGGCTGTTGAATTCAATCCAGCTAAGTTCTCGATTGAGAAGGTGGTTTTCGGCGAGGGCGCCAGTGGTTCTTCGTTCGGGGGCGAGACTCATGGTTTCCATAGATTATTTTGCCTCATTAAACCTGCCTTCACCGCCGCCAGTTCCGGGAATACATATCCCAATCCATATCCCAGGGGGGGAGCCAGGGTAGGTAGACCTTATAAATTGTATTTGAGCAGCTTGCGCGGCGTCAATTTTTTGCAGATACTTCGCGCTTGATTGAAAATGTCATAGAAATAAGACAGATAGGTCTTATCTGTCCTATTTGTCCTATTTATTAGCTATGGATTCAGGCAATCAAAAATTTTCGCCGGAACCGGGCGGCAGGATCAAAGGGCGATATCTGATCGAGCGAGAGCTCGGACGCGGCGGGGTTGGCGTAGTTTTTCTGGCGCGCGACGAGAGATTGCACGGGATGCCGGTTGTGATCAAATTTCTGCTCGAAGTCGCCGAACAGAACAAATGGCTGACTGGGAAATTCTCGCAGGAGGCCGAAGCCCTGACTCGTATCAATCATCCGGGCGTGGTGCGCGTCATTGACCGCGACAATTCGGACGACGGGCGGCCATTCTTCGTGATGGAATTCATCAAGGGACGGTCTTTGCGCGAAGTGATGATCCATGGGCCGATAGACATGGCTTACGTGGCGAGACTCGTTCGGCAAATCGGAAATGCGCTGAATGCGGCGCACCAGCAGGGCGTCTTTCATCGGGACCTCAAGCCGGAGAACGTCATGCTCGAACAGTTGAGCGGCGGCGATGAGCAGGTCAAACTGATCGATTTCGGCATTGCGAAGGTCGTCAACCCGCGGGCGGGCGTCGAAACGGAAGTGTCCGTCGTCGCCGGCTCGCGCCAATACATCGCGCCTGAACAGTTGCTGTCGCAGATGGCCTCGCCGGCGACCGACATCTACGCGATGGCGATCATAGTTTATGAAATGGTGACCGGTCGGCTGCCTTTCAATCCGCAGGGGGATACTCACTTTCTGGTCATGCAGGAACTGATGCGGCTCCAGAAGAGCGAAAGCTTCATCAAGCCACGCGCGCTGCGCCCCGAGATCCCTGAAGCCGTCCAGATACTGCTTGTCAACGCGCTCTCTTTCGATTCCGCGCGGCGCCCGCAGAACGCGCGCATCTTCGCGGAGGATCTGGCCCAGGCCCTGTTGGGAAAGATCAGCGCCGACGACGCTCGCGCGACCATCGCCGTTCCAGCGCCAGATCATGCCGTTGATGGCTCAACGGACACGGAGATTTACCCGGTCGAAAACACGATGGCGGGGGCGCGGGAAACCGACGCAAACGGCGCCGTTCAAACTTCCGCGCCGAATTCGGCGCGAAACAAGACCAGTCCGGTTAAAACCGGCCAGGATTCGGTCACGAATCACACCGGCCGCAAATTCTCACTCGTCGCCGGCGTGATCACCGTCATCCTTATCGCCACAACCGCGATTTTCGCCGTCCGGACTCTGGCGCCTTCATTCTGGGAAAAATTAACAGGCGTCACGCCGTCTCCGTCTCCACAAACGACGTCGCCTAGTCCGGTCGCGCCAGGAACCGATCTGACGTTCACTTATTGGATCACAGTCCGGCGAAACCCGAAGAAAAACCCCGGCTCAGCGCCGTTTCAGGTCCCCGGAGAGATGTTCTTCGACCCGGGAGACATTTTACACGTATCATTCACCAGCCCGCAGACCGGCTTTCTCTACATCATCAACGAAAGCCCTCAAGTCACCGGTCAGGCTTCCGCCTTCAATATCCTGTTCCCGACGTCAACCACCAATCAGAGCTCGGCGAAACTTTCAGCGAACGAGACCCTCCGCATTCCCAGTCACGATGATGGATTCGAACTCGACAAAGAGAAGGGGACGGAAAAACTCTGGCTGATCTGGGCCCCCAGCGAAGTGGCGGAGTTGGAAAAACTCAAAATCTTTGCCGACCAGAGGTACAAAGGGGAAATAAAAGACGCCGATCAGATAGAAAAACTACGCGTCTTCCTGGCTGAGCGTTCGGCGGCGAAACCTCAGATCGAGCCCGATGAAGAGAAAAAACAAACAGTTGTCAAAATGAGAACAGACATTCTGGTCACGCTCGTCAATTTGAAACATGTTTGATCGAGCGAATTGCCGCTTACCATGTCGCGTTTCGCTCCGGTTTCACGCTTTACCGAGTGACAAGCTCCGACGCGGATTGGAAACGTATCCATTCGCCGCGGGACGCGCTGGAAAAAGCGCTTGGAGTTCCGCCATTAGGCTGATGAAGTTAAGTCAGGGCATCGAAGTGGCGACAGCCTTTGGAGTGCGGGCGTTCGGGATACCGCTGGCGAATTGTAGGTGGGACACATTTAAATTGTCCCACCTACAATTCCGACTGATAAGTGGGACAATTTGAAAAATTGTCCCACAAAAGAGTTTGCCAGCGG
>DASUFM010000179.1:0-2586 GCA_036274535.1 Blastocatellia bacterium | reverse complement strand
AGACTACACATATTTCCCGAGTGTTGAAAACAAAGCTCAACCCCGTGCTTAACTGTTAACTTGATGCGAAGTTAAGCGATTGAAATGTCAGCATTTAGATCGTCCGATACGCGGTTAACAGTTAAACCCACTTTGTCCATTCAAATGGACAAAGTGGAGTCTAAGTAAGTAGCCAAATTTTTTGGCAAAAATGATGTGACTGCTTAGCCACGAATAAACACGAATGAACACAAATCCCATCCTTGATCCTGAGTGTCCCCATTCGTGAATATTCGTGTTCATTCGTGGCTGAAATCGTTCGCGTCAAAAATATAGGCAACCCGCTTAGTTGAAACGCGGCGATTCGCCCCGGCAAAAGTAACGACAATGATCCATCGGCCAGTTAAAACAATTGTCTTCTTTCCCCCCGCCAATTCGTGAAATCAAGCATCACCTATGGCCTGTTGGTATCGTGCAGCTGCTGTTTTGTGATAATGAGTCAGATGAATCGTTCCGGCCGTGTAGAATAGAGTTGCGCTCGCCGCCCAGAGCCTCTGGCAGCGAAGAAGTCGGCGCCGCCACAATCGCTCCGCTCTCGAAATGATTGAGCAGCTTGAGCGTCAACGCCGAGCGGCGCACAAGCTCTTTTTGTGGTCCCTCGTAGGAAAGGACGCGTCGCCATCATTCCCGATACTGCTCAGGCCTTCAGGCGCGCCGTCTTGCTAAAGCGTGCGAGAGAACGTTTGCCGGCGCGCCTGATCGGCCAGGTTGAGCCGTGCGTCGAAGACCATCGCCACGTTGCGCATGAAGATGCGGCCCAGCGTCGTGACTATGATCGCCTCACGGTCGAGGCGGAGGAGTTGATCCTGCTCCAACTCGCGCAGTCGAACGAGCTCCGGCGCGAAATGGCTGTCGAACTCGATTCCGAATTCCTCTTCGACCTCGGCCTTCGGCAGCGCGCCGTGACACAGAATGCGGTTGATGACCGCACGGCGCAGTTTGTCTTCCGGCGTGACGCGCAGCCCCCGCATCACCGGCGAACGGCCGTGGTCAATCGCTTCGTAATAACTCGGCAAATCGCGCCGGTTCTGCGCGTAGACGTTTTCCAGACTGCTGATCGCGCTGACGCCCAGGCCGTAAAGATCGCAGCCGGCTTTGGTCGTGTAACCCTGGAAGTTTCGCGTCAGCGTGCGGTCGTCCTGCGCCCGACACAACTCATCATCGGGGCGCGCGAAATGATCCATGCCGATGTAGTGATAGCCGGCTTCGGTCAACCGCTCGATGGCGCGGCGGAAAATGCGGAACTTCTCGAAACCTTGCGGCAGATGTTTGGCGAAACTGCCCTGCTGTTTCTTCAGCCACGGCACGTGCGCGTAGCTGAAGAGCGCGATCCGGTCGGGGTTGAGCGACAGAATCTTTTCGACCGTTTGAGAGAAGCCTTCGACCGTCTGGCGCGGCAAGCCGTAGATCAAATCAATGTTGACGCTGGCGAAACCGAGCTCGCGACATTGATCGAAGACTTCTTTGGTCATTTCGTAAGGCTGGATACGGTTGACGGCTTTTTGCACAAGTGGGTCGAAGTCCTGCACGCCCAGGCTGAGCCGATTGAATCCCAGCCGGCGCAACGTCCGGCATTGTTCATTGGTCGTCGTGCGCGGCTCGATCTCAATTCCAAGCTCGGCGTCAGTCGCGAACCTGAAGCGCGAGGCGATGCGCTCGAAAAGCTCTTCGATCTGCTCAGCCGAGAGATAAGTCGGGGAGCCGCCGCCCCAGTGCATTTGCGCAACTTGCCGCGCCGGATCGAGTCGCGCGCCGAGCCAGTCAACCTCCTTTTTAAGCCGGGCCAGATAAGGCGCGGAGGCCTTCTCGCCATCCCTGCTAATCACCACGTTGCAGCCGCAGAAGAGGCAAAGCGACTGACAGAAAGGCAGGTGAGCGTAAAGCGAAATCGGCGCGCGACTCGCGCTGATTTCGTCAATCGCCGCCTGCCATTCATTCACGCCGAAGCCGTCGCTCCATTCAGGCGCGGTCGGATAGCTGGTGTAACGCGGGCCAGGCTGGTCGTACTTCTCCAGAATCTCCAACGGGAAAAACACCTGCTCGCCTTGCAGGCCAATCTTGATAATTTCGGTAGCGCGCATCGTCTGTCGTCTCCCTGCCGCGGATTTTTCCGCGCCGCTGCGGATAACCACCCAAGCTCGGAGGCAGTCGCGCCCCCTCCGGACACATGGGCAAGCGGCGTGCCCCGATGGGTTTAAAGCCTGGCCCCAACCGTCAGCATCTTGATCACGTCCTGCGCCGAGTGGATGCCGCTCGTGGCCGCGCGCGCCCATTGTTCGGTCGAGGTCGTGGTGGAACAGCGCTGCGCAATAATCCGCAGCCTGACGATGGCGCGCGTCCAAATTCGACCGGGTCGGCGACGGCACATTCGTTGCAATGAAAGTCAACCACGAAGCAACGAAGAGCACGAAGGCTTTTTCTGAACCATCTTCGTTTCCTTCGCTTCTTCGTGGTTGACTTTCGGAGGACAAAGAGATGGACATCAACGCCGTCACCACTATCGCGCGACAGGAGCTTGTCATCAACATACGAAACAGGTGGACGGCG
>DASUFM010000178.1:0-10863 GCA_036274535.1 Blastocatellia bacterium | reverse complement strand
GATCTTTATCGCGGTGAACCCCTGGCGATGCCCTTTTGTGCGTTTGTAATGTTTGCGGCGCTTGAATTTGAAGACGATGATCTTCGGGCCGCGGCCGTTCTTGAGCACGGTCGCCGTGACCCGCGCTCCGGCGATCGTGGGCGCGCCTATGCGGGTACCGTTCGAGTCGCCGGAAACCAGAACCTCGTCAAATTCAACCCTATCCCCTTCATTCTTATCGGCCAGAGTGGGTACGTGAACGACGTCTCCGGGACTCACGCGGAACTGTTTTCCACCTGTTCGTATGATTGCGTAAGACATTTTAGGCCTCCTCTTATGCCTCCTCCGATTTCCTTCACTTAGAAAGCCGCAGATTATAGGCGTCCGGGTGAAAAGGTGTCAACTTGGATACGCTAAGCGCCAGGAAGTTTTGCAAAATCTTCTCAAATCGGCAGGGCCTTTCGAGTTTGGCGAATCGATATACTACCGGCCAGTTCATTCTGCGTCTTTGCCACATACCCCATATGGCGCACATGACGCGCAGGTAAACCAGTCCTGATTATTGATCTATTGAAATATGGCAAACACGATTTTGCAGAAGTTCTGCGTACGGTGTCTCTTACTAGTATTTTTTATAGGTTGGCGCTTCTCATCCCATTGCAAGCCCTTTGGGTGCAAGTCCTTTGACCGCAAGCAGATCACAAAGTGGACAGAAGAGTTCCATGTGTCATTGTTGTCAATCTGTCATTTGTCCAGAACCCCCGATTTATTTTGAATCTCTACGGGAACAACGATTGTATTACGGTGATTTTACCATATTTGGATGAAGTTTTAAGCGAAATACCGCCCCTTTCATCATTTATGTGGGGGCGCAAATTTTTTTTCACGTAAATACGCAAATTCGTGTGTCTCTACGTCTAATGTATTGATGATGTATTGGTGATGTATTTCAGTCGCGCTCCGGGGGATGACAATTTTTTGAGGGAGGGAATATTTGTCATGGCTCAGACGATATACATGGTGAGCGGCATATAAGAGGCCTAAAGGCGTTGGGACAAAATGACAAGTTGCAGCGACTCGAAATTTTCGAGGCGGAGGCGTTGGGCTTTTCTGGCCAGCTTTTCCGCGTCGCGCTCAGAGTGTGTCGAGACCGTGAACAGGCCGAGGATCTGATACAGGAGACATATTTGCAGGCGTGGCGTTCATTCCACAGATTTGAAATCGGAACCAATTTGCGGGCCTGGCTATACAAGATTCTCTTCAATGTTCATTACAGCCAGGGCAGAAAAGAGAGATTGGAGTTGGCGCCTATCGAAGAGACGATTGCGGAGACGATCGCTTACGACCCGCCGACCCCGCAACGTTTGACGGAAGAGGAAGTCCTCTCCGCCCTCGAACGCATCCCACGCGATTTCCAGGTTCCGGTGGTGCTGGCCGACGTCGAAGAGTTGTCTTACCGTCAAATCGCCGACGCGCTGCAAATTCCTCTCGGCACCGTCATGTCACGGCTGAGCAGGGGAAGGAAGTTGTTGCGCATGGAATTGGCCAATTACGCCCGCGGGGCCGGCTATCAGATCGCAAAATGAAACCGCAAACTTTAAATATGGACAGAGAGACGGAGAGAGGGAAAGACAGAGGGACAGAGGGACGGAGAATCGAGGATCGAGGATCGCTATCTTCGATCTTCCATCTTCTATCCTCCATCCTCTGTCCCTCTGTCCCTCTGTCCCTCTGTCCCTTTCTCTGTAGCTCTGTGACTCCGTGGCAGGATCTGTGACTAGAATGGATTGTCAGAATTTCAAAGAGTTGCTCGATTCCTATTTCTGTGGGGAGTTGGCGGTCGAAACCAATCACTCGATCCTGCGCCACGCGGAGTGTTGCGGCGCCTGCCGTAGCGAGATGGCGGCGCGTCGCCGCCTGCGCGAATCGCTGCGTAGCGTCTGCTCGAAAGAAAGGATGAGCGACCGGGCGATGGAAAGCCTGCGGGAGAGGATACGGTCGGAGGCGGGAGTGGGGCCTGTCGCCGCTCCCGCGACCGCTGGCAAAGGCCAGGCCGGTAAAGGCAAATATGGATGGTTCGCCGGTCTTTTTAGAGTGTGGCTTTTGACGCCGGTCGCGGTGGCTCTTTTTCTGGGCGCCGCATTGGGTTTGTACGCTCTGCGGCGCGGGGAATCGGATGACGGGCGGACGTCAAGGCGGCTGTCTCCCGAACAGATCAAAGCTCTGAAATTGAGCGCCAGCCTCATCGCCGAGTCGGCCGGAGGTCACCGAATATGCGCCGCCCATGTCGCAGGAACCGGCGGACCGGCTGAGATGCCGGATTCGGTCAGAGAATACGACCCGGCCTGTGTGAGGCTGGACAAGGTCGCAGCTCTTGGCGCCGGAGGATTGTCGCTGCGCGCGGCGCATGTCTGCAGGTTCGGCGAGCGCAGGTTTGCTCACCTGGTCTATAGGCGCGGCGCCGGGCCGGTCTCGCTGTTTGTGACTATACGTGACGCCCGCGCGCTGAAATCGGGAGTGACGCCTCCTTTCAGCGGCCTGTCTCTCGAACCGCAGCGATTCATGATCGATCGCGTCGCCCTCGGCGTCTATCAAACTCTCAAACGCATAATCCTGGTCGCCTCCGATTTTCCGGAAGACGAAAACGCCGCCCTGGCCGAAAGTTTGGCGAGACCTGTGCTGGAGCATCTGCGGAAAGTCGAGGCCGAAGCGGGTCTGGAAGAGAGGGCTTACAAGTCCGATGAATCTTATAAGCGCTATACATTCGCCGTCACGGTCTTGCGCAGAGAGAAGGAGGAAGAAAAATGAGTCCGACAGTGATGAACTTGAAGGCCGCGGATCAAAACCACGTTTCGAATTTTCAGAATCTCCTGGGCCTGCCGCATGTCGAACGGACATTCTGGCGCGGGATGTCCGTTTATGCGCTCGACGACCCGGCGGCGGATGTTTATGTAGTATTGAAAGGGCGCGTGAAAATAATACGCTCTTCACCGGAAGGCGCGCGGAAGATCGTTTCGATCTGCTATGGCGGCGAAATCTTCGGTGAACTGGCGTTGGCCGGAGACGAGGTTGAGACGAAGCGCAGCGACGAGGCCGTCGCCCTGGACACTACGCGGGTGGCGGTGATCCGAACCGTCGACTTCTGGGGCGCCGCGCGGCGCGACCCTTCGTTGACGCGCGACGCGATGCGCCATTTGACCAGACGGCTGGCCGAAGCCCATTGTCAGATAGAATCGCTGGTCTTCGATAACAACCATCACCGGCTGGCCCGCGCCCTGCTCAGGCTTTCAAAAGAAGCGGCGCGAGCCGGCGAATCGAGCGTGCGCCTGACTCACGAGGAACTGGCCGAGTTGATCGGCTCGACGCGAGAAGTCGTCACCGGAATGATGATCGACTTTCGCCAACAGGGATTGATTGATTACAAACGCGGCGACATCCGGCCGAACCTCACCGGATTGATTCATTTTTTAAAGTGATCCTTTTTGAGTAATCCTTTTTGAGTAATCCTTTTTGAGTAATCCGGGGGCCCCCGGGATACCGCGGGCAAACTCCAGAGGAATCAAAGAAGTGGGACACATTTAAATTGTTCCACTTATCAGTCGGAATAGAAGTGGGACAATTTAAATGTCTCCCACAAAAGAGTTTGCCAGCGGTATCCCCCGGCGCCGGCCCCTTTCGACGTCGCCTCCCAGCCCCGGCGCCGGGGCGAAGGTTTTGCCGATTTTTCCTTGCCTATTTATCCTTGCCTAGCTATATCTATCGCGCTACAATCCGCCGATAGCAAGTGGGCGGCGAGCCGGCTTCATATAATTTCAGGACAGACCAACAAGCTCAGATCGAACTGAAAATTGAACGTCGAACTCCAATCACAGATTCGCGGTTTGAAGCAGGATCTGGGAAAGTCGAGGGAATAGGCAAAGTTAGGGTTTGAGATAGGCTCTCCATCATGTTTGAATATTGAATAGGACGCGGCATCCCCGTATGATATGAGCCAGCGTCTTTAACAATAAAACCTGCCAGATCCACCAGCGGTTCTTCAATCACCACAGCGCCCCCCAAGCTTCATCATGGAGACTGATGAATGATTGTCTTGATGAACGCCGGGTTTCGGGCGATTGCAATTTGTGACCGATTGGCCACAGAAAGTAGAAACGGGTTATATGAAAGTTACTTGTCCGAAGTGTCAGTTCGAGAACCAGGCCGACTCCTCACGCGTGGTTTGCGCTCGTTGTGCGACGATCATTGAAGTCAGGATGGATCAAGGATTCGACAGCAACGGCAAACGGCAGACGGCGCGGCTTCCATTTACGAGCGGCGGCCTATCGGGGACCCCGTCGTTGGGCAGTCAACGGTTCAACCAGAGTGATGTTTACGCCACCCGCATCGGGGATGATTTCGACGACGTGCTGGATGTTCCCATCCAGCCGCAGTCGGGCTATCAGACGGTGGATGACACACCGCCGGCGCCGATATTCGAAGACGTTTTTACGACAGGGCAAAACCAGGATCCGCCTTCCGCTTACGATTTCTCCGGATACGACAAGCCGTCGGCGCCGCTTTCGGCCCCGCTTGACGCCTTTGGGACGCCTGGCGTGCGCCAGCGCGAGCCTCAGGATTACATGGATCAAGCCGAACAGGAATACGTGGGCTGGCCCGTGTTGCCTGAAAGCCCGGAGGAAGAAGAGGAAGAAGTTAAAAGCGGCCGTGGCGGATTATTTCTGCGTCTTGCGCTGATCATCGGCTTATTGGGAGTATTGAGTTTCTGGGCCTACTATTTTCTCGGAGATCTTATCCCTCGGAAGGGGAAACAGGCTAAGGCCGCCGCCCCGACCCCGGAAGTGACCGTGGACCCCGGCGACGCCAGCGGGTCGACTGCTCCTTCGCCTGAGCCGATAGTCGCAACTAATCCAGGAGGCGAAGGGACTGACCTGGGCTCGTCGGACCCGTCCGGTAGAGAAGTTCGCCCGACACCAGTGCCGAAATCCCCGGACGATGGCAGACTGACCGAAAATCTGAATCCTCCGAAGCCACAACCGCAACGCGGCGCCGAGCTTTCGAGAGGAGGCGCCATGACAATTCAGGTCGGTTCGTTCAAAGATCAGGGAGAGGCTGACGCTCGGGCGGCCAGTCTGAACGCCGCGACCAACGGCGATTTGTTTCATGTCGTCACGGCCAGCGTCCCCGGCAAAGGCATCTGGTATCGCGTACAGCATATTAAAGGATTCCCTTCGCGGGAAGCGGCCATAAAATACGGAAACAGGCTCAGGGCCGACAACCTGGTATCTGAGTTTTTTATCAAAGCCAGATAGTCGAAGGGTCGCAAGGTGAAGACTGAAATCATCGGCATCCAAGCTCAGGCGTTACATAATGGCCGCCTTAATGATCGACACAATGATCGTATGGACAGCATAAATGGAAGCGGCGTCCGGATAAATAACGATCCGGCCGCGACGAAGGGAAACGACTCCGATACGACTCCGATCTATTCGAGAGTCGTCGAACGTTATGCGCTGTTTTTCGACCGTCCCGAAGCTCGCCTTCGCTTTATAGATAACACGCTAACCAAACAGGCCGACCGCAAGGACCGATTGCAGCGGCGCTACGGCCGTTTCCGATTCTCCGAACGGTCGCGGCTTTATAACGTGATTCTCGAAGCGCGATGTTACAGCGCGATCCTCGAAGAGATGCGATTGATGCGCTCCCAGCTGCCGAAGGATCGCCGCCATCTGCCGCAACGGATTGAGGCGCCGTTTTCCGCGCGCCTGCTCTTCCTCATGCACCAGACGCGCCATGCGTTCTACGGCGCCATGGCTGTCGGCGCCGTGATGATGGGTTTAGTCATTTATTCATTCGGCATGTGGTCGGCGCGCGCCGTCAATAAATCCCTGAAGAATATATACGGCCAGGACGTCGCCGCTTCCACCGCGGTTCCTTCTCCGACACCCAATCCCGCCAACGAGCTCTTTACAAGGCCGGAAAGTATCTTTCTGGTCAAAAACGAAGGCGGGTATGAAAAATGGAGCAATGGATGCGCGATTTTGACGAAATACGAAACCAACAATCGTCCTCGCGCCTATTACACGATCCCGCGCATGGGAGAGACCGACGGCGAGCAGAGAAGCGATAAGATAGTCGGCATCGTGTACCACACGCCCGAGAACCCCATGGTCGAGTTCGTTCCGAACAACAACAAGGCGATTGAGCAGAGTTCGCGAGGGCTGCTCGAATTCGTTCAAAAGCATAAGTTATACAATTACGTGATTAACCGTATCGGCGAGATCTACCGTATCGTTCGCGACGATCAGACGGCTTATCATGCGGGTGATTCGCTATGGGCGGACGATAAGAACACTTATGTTTTATTGAACGAGAGTTTCCTCGCCGTCTGCTTCGAATCGAAGTTCGAGGGGGCGTCGTCGCTCAAAGATATATTGACTCCGGCCCAGCTCATCTCCGGGAGACAGTTGACGGATGTGCTCCGGGCTAAATACAAAATTGACGACGCTAACTGCACAACTCACGGCCTTGTCGCGGTCGATCCCGCTAAAATGTTGATCGCCCGTCACCATGACTGGGTTCGCTTTTTCCCATTCGAGCAGATGGGGCTGTCGGACAAATACAAGATTCAGCCTCCCACGATGACCGATTATGGTTGCGGCGTCGATGATGACGTGATGGCGAAACTCGGCAACCAGCTCTGGGAAGGCGCGCAGACGGCCGGAGAAGAGTTCAATAACCGCGCACAACGAGCGGGTATCTCCCCCGATGAGCTGCGGCGCAAGATGCAGGATCGTTACTTCTCGCAGCGCAATAAAATCTTCGGACTACACCCCGACTCCGGGGATTCGAATAATAGTCTAGCTAAAAAGCCCTCCGGCGCCGGCTCAACAAATGAATCCGGCGCCGGTCGATCAACGATCGACGCGTGGAAGGCGATTGACTGAATACAGTTATAGCCGACGCCGATCGCCGACCGCCCCGAAACGCTAAATAAAACGAGAAGCCGAATTAATATCGGTTTTCGAATGTGTGAAAACTATCAGCCGCCGCAGCGCCCCGCAGAGCATTGAGGGAATAAATGATGCCTCTGTGCGCCATTTGGCTATTGACCCAGATGAAAACCGCCGTAGTGTGGAGGATTAATGACAGACAAAGTGTCAACGACAGGTGAAGCAGTTCCGGAGGTCGAAGAGATAGGCGCGGTAGGACTGGACGTCGGCACGAGCCGCATCGTGGTGGCCGGCGGCCACAACGGTCACAAAGCTTCAACGCAGCTCAACTCTTTTGTGTCGGTTCCCTATACGAGAATGACCGAGGCCATCCTGCAACAGAACAAGATGGTCTATCACCGCAACGGGAAAGACCTCTATGTTTTCGGCAACGACTCCGAAAAATTCGCCAGTTTCTTCAACGCCGAGCCACGCCGCCCGATGCAGAAGGGCGTGATAAATCCTCAGGAGCCGATGGGGCAGCAAATCATTCAGGCGATCATCGAATCCGTGGTCCCGCGCGGCCGCAGGAATGAGCTGCTCTGCTTCAGCGTGCCCGGCAAGGGTGAAGGCGCCGACTCCAATCTCGTCTATCACGAAGCCGTGATCAAGAGTTTCATGCAATCGCTCGGATACGAGGCGAAAGCGCTCAACGAGGGGCTCGCCGTAGTCTTCGCGGAGTTACAGAACGAGAATTTCACCGGCATCGGCATCAGTTGCGGCGGCGGAATGTGCAACGTCTGCGTCGCTTTCCTGTCGGTCCCGATGCTTACTTTCAGTCTGCCGGTGGGCGGCGATTACATCGATTCCAGCGTCGCCACGGTTGTCGATGAACCGGTCACACGTGTGCGGCTGATCAAGGAAGAATCGCTCGATCTCTCGCGGCAGCCGAAAGACAGGGTTACGAGCGCTCTGTACATCTATTACGAGGAAGTTATCACTTCGATAGTCCAGAGGTTGCGCGAAGAATTCGAAGCCTCGCGCCAACTGCCCAGGATCGAGCGCCCGATGCCGATCGTCCTCTCGGGCGGCACGGCCAGACCGCGCGGTTTCCTGCAAAAGTTCGAATCCGCCGTCAGGTCGAACGGATTCCCGGTGCAGATCTCCGACGTTCGTATGGCGAGCGATCCGCTGACCGCCACGGCGCGCGGCTGTTACATCGCCGCGATGTCCGAGATTCGTTGATCGCGGAATTTAGCCACAGAGATCACAGAGGCCACAGAGGGAAAAGAGGGATTGCGGCTGCGGATCTCTTTTCTCTCTTTTTTTCCTTCTCTGTGATCTCTGTGATCTCTGTGGCTAAACTCCGCAATCCGCAATCCGCAATCCGCAATGACACTCCAGCCCCAGACAATTCTGTTCCTGCTCGTTCCGGACCCCACGCCGCCGAAAGAGCCACTCTCGCCTTTTGAAATTCTCCAACTGGTCGGATTCGCGACGGGCGCGGCCCTGCACCTTTACTTATGCCTGATGGTCTATCGGCGCTACGGCATACGCAGCGCCGAAATCGCCCTGCTCGCACTGGGTTTGAGCACAGGTCTGTGGCACCTCGGCAACTTCGCGGCGGCGATTCATGAATTGCTGGATGTGGACGGAGCGGAGTGGTGGCTGAAAGCGTCCAACATCGTCGCATATACGGGACTGGCGTTCATGCCTCCGGTTCTGGTCCACGCGCATTTTCGGGTCTGGGAATGGGTGGACAAAACCGCGCCGCGAAAGTTATTCAAACCGCTGATTATCATCGGCTATCTGCCGCCGCTGGGAGCTCTGCCATGGGCCGTCGCCAGACTCTGGAGCGATCCTTATCAGGAGCCGATAAACAAGCTTGCGCCGCTGCTGCTGCCGTTCATTATCTGGTTCGTTCTGATCTTCATCGAATGCGCGGCGATTGACTGGCGGCTGGCGAGCAGGTGGGAGGCCGCGCGGGAACGGCGTTTCTTCGAGGTCTTCGCGACGTCGCTGGTGGTGATTGGCGCGCTTTTTCTGATCACTTACGTTTTCGGCGCGAGGGGCGTCCACGGAGTCGGAAAATATCTCGACTTGATCGCCAAACTCTCTTCGCTGGCCCCGACGACAATCATCGCTTATTTCATATACCGATATCGCTACCTGGAGCTGGTCATCCGGCAGAGCTTCGTTTACGCGATTCTGGCGGCGGTGGTGATGATGGTCTACATCTACGGCGTCCGCCGTTTCAGTCTGGCGCTCTACGCCAGCTACGGAGTCAAGGCCGAAGGCGTCGAGGCGCTACTGATCCTGGTGGTGATCACGCTGGCCGGGCCGCTGCGCCGCGCGACCGACTATTATCTGCGGCGGTTGTTCACACGCGAAGTCAAACTCTACCGCGAGCTGGTGGCGCAGGTCGGCGCAGCCTCAGCCAGCTACGGCGAGTTGCGCCACTTCATTCAGTTCGCCGAAGGGCGGCTGCGCGAGTCGCTGGAGTTGAAAGAGGTCACGATCGCCGCGAGCGGCGACGCCCAAGGTCCCTTCCATAAAGAGGAGGCGGAAGTTTGCCGCGTCGCCGAAGACCGCCAGTTGAGCGAAATCGAAGAGACTCCATTGCTCCAGCGCCTGCAGGCGGCCGCGGCTTTCGCGTTATGGCGCGAGGGACGCGTGGTCGGGCTGCTCGTCGTGCGCGACGCGGCCAGCAACCTGACCGCCGAGAAACGCGAGGTGCTGCTCGTGCTGGCGGGCCACCTGGCCGCCGCTATAGAGAATTGCCAGCTGTTGGAAGAGAAGGTGAAGCTGGAACGCGAGCTCGGCGAACGCGAACGCCTGGCGCAATTGGGACAAATGGCGGCGACCGTCGCGCACGAGGTCAAAAATCCGCTCAGCGCGATCAAGTCCATCGCGCAGGTGATGCGCGAGGACGAGACGGTCAGCGCGGAATACGCGCGCGATCTGGACCTGATTACCGGTGAGGTCGATCGTTTGAACGGCGCCGTCTCGCAACTGCTCAGTTTTTCGCGGCCGTCGAGCGTGGTTCGCGCGCCCGCCCGTCTGAGCGAGATTGTCGAGAATGTGTTGGCGCTCAGCCGGTCCGAAGCCGAGCGGCGCTCGGTCGCGCTCCACTCCGATTTGCGGGCCGATCCCGCGCTTGACGGAGCCAGGGTCGCCCCGCTCAAAGAGGTTCTGCTAAATCTGACCATCAACGCGTTGCATGCGATCAAAGTCGAAGAACTCGACGGACGAGCCGGCGAGGTGAACATCGCCTGCTCCGCGAACGGCGATGGCCGTCTGACAATTTCCGTCACCGACAACGGCTCAGGCGTTCCCCAGGCGATGCAGGATAAAATTTTCGAGCCTTTCTTCACGACCAAGACGCGCGGAACCGGACTGGGGCTGGCGATCGTCGCGCGGCGCGTGCGCGAACTCGGCGGAACAATCTCCCTCATAAGCCCGGTCGCGGACGGGCGCGGGGCGAGGTTCGAGATGGCTTTGCCCGCATCGATCGAGCTTTGAAGTCCAAATGGAGAGGGCTATAGTTGTATTGCATGAGAAACGTAAGCCATTAGCTAGATCCGCGGCATATTCCAGTCCGGCGTCCCTGCCTGGACGCAAAATCGGTTTTGTTCGCTCTCCGGTGGTTACGCTATGCTCCACCACCGGCTAATATCCAACGTCCCTCCGGGACGAAAATGCGTCTCTTTAGTTACGATGGCCGAACCGAAAATACTCATCGTCGACGACGAAGAAGCGGCGCGCTACGGAATGGCGCGCGCGCTGAAGAATTACACCATCGCCGAAGCCGGGAGCGTCGAGGCCGCGCGGCATGCGATCGCGAAATCGCGCCCCGACCTGATCCTGCTGGACAACAATCTGCCGGGCGTGAGCGGACTCGATTACCTGCAGGAGCTGGCCGCCGCCGGCGACGCGCCGCCGGTCGTGATGATCA
>DASUFM010000177.1:0-10092 GCA_036274535.1 Blastocatellia bacterium | reverse complement strand
TGACGGAGCGAAAATCGGAAAGGACCATAACTTCGCTGCTCGACGCGCGGCAGCCTACGGCGCTCGTCGTGCGCGACAACCGCGTTCGGGAAATTAAAGGCGAAGAAGTTGTCGTCGGCGATTTGCTAGTTCTCACTCGCGGAGCATACGTAGCGGCCGACGCCCGGCTGATCGAAGTGGAACGCCTCACGGTCGATGAGTCGCTCTTGACCGGAGAGAGCGTCCCGGCGACGAAAAACGTCAGGAGGCTTGACAGTCCTCTGCTGCCGCTCGGCGAACGGTTGAACATGGTCTATCGAGGAACGGTCGTGACGGGCGGAAGCGGGCTCGCCGTGGTGGTGGCGACCGGCGGCAGCGCGGAAATAGGCAGGATTCAATCGCTCATCGCATCAACCTATCAGCCGGAAACGACTATGCAAAGACAAATGCGGGGGCTGGGCAATCAGTTGATCGGCGTGGCTGGAGCCGCGTGCAGCCTGATGTTCGTAGTCGGACTGCTTCGCGGCCACGGGCTGCTGGAGATGTTGCAAAGCTCCATCGCGCTTGCGGTAGCCGCGATCCCAGAAGGGCTTCCCGTCGTAGCCACTACCACGCTCGCCTACGGCGTCAAGAACATGCGCGAGCGCAACGTGCTCGTACGGCGCCTCGAAGCCGTCGAAACGCTCGGCGCCGTTCAGGTGATGTGCCTTGACAAGACCGGGACAATTACGATGAACCGCATGTCGGTGGTCAGCGCGGTGGCCGGTATGAATCGTTTCCGCGTTGTTGGCGGGCGGTTCTTCCTCGGAGAAGAGGCCATCAACCCGCTGGCTCACGAAGAGCTGATGCGGTTGATTCAAATATCGGCGCTCTGCAATGAGTCGGAAGTGAGCCGCGAAAATGGCTCCACCATCATCAAAGGCACCCCGACAGAGAGCGCCATCGTGCAGATGGCGCTCGATTCGGGAATAGACGTCAGCGAGTTGAGACAGCAAAGGCCTCTGGTCAGGACTGTGTATCGCACGGAAGACCGGAATTACATGAGCACGCTTCACCGCGCCGGTGGTCAGGCCGGGCTGCTTGCGGTAAAGGGCAACCCGCAGGAAGTCTTGGCGCTCAGTCGCTGGCATATGCAAGACGGGCAGGTCCGGGAACTGACCGAGCAGGTTCGAGCTGACATAAGAGCCGAAAACGAGCGCATGGCCGGGGCTGCGCTGAGAGTGCTGGGCGTGGCCTTCAGGGAAGATGGCGAGACGGGCGTAGAACAGGGACTAGTATGGCTCGGCATGGTCGGCATCCTTGACCCGCCCAGAGAAGGACTCCGTGACCTCATAGCCGTTTTCAGAAAAGCCGGTATCAAGACGGTCATGCTAACGGGCGATCAGAGCGCCACTGCTTATGCGATCGGCAAAGAATTGGACCTGAGCGCAGGCCAGCAGCTTGAGATGATCGACTCGATCCGCCTGGAAGATATGGATCCTGAACTCCTCGGCGCGCTTGCTAAGCGTGTGCAGATCTTTTCCAGAGTGAACCCTTCTAACAAGCTCCAGATAGTTCAAGCTCTGCAGCGCGAGGGTAAAGTTGTGGCGATGACCGGCGACGGTATCAATGACGGTCCCGCGCTGAAGGCTTCTGACATAGGCATAGCTATTGGCAAAGGGGCCGAAGTGGCCCGGGAGGTGGCCGATATTATTTTGCTGGACGACCGTCTCGAAACGATGATTTCGGCAATCGAGCAGGGGCGCACGATATACGACGACATCAAGAAATCGATTCACTTCATCGCGGCGACCAATTTGAGCGAAATCATGGCGATGCTCGGCGCAGTCGGCGCAGGAATGGGCCAGCCGCTCAACCCCAGGCAGCTTCTCTGGATCAACCTGCTAACCGACGTTTTGCCGGAACTCGCTCTTGCCGTGGAGCCGCCCGAAACTGACGTGCTCAAACACCCGCCCAGAGACCCTGCGGCTCCCATTATCGCCGCGCCTGAGTTCAGGAGAATCGGGGTCGAGGCGGGACTTATGACCGGGGCGGCGCTTGCGAGCTACGGCATTGGCTTCGCCCGCTATGGGACGGGACCGCGGGCATCCACCATGGCTTTTCTTAGCCTGACGTCGGCTCAACTGCTGCATACCATCAGTTCACGATCTGCGCATCACACTATTTTCGACCGTGAAAGGCTGCCAGACAACAAATACATTCCAATTGCCATCGGCGCGGGCTTTGCCGTGGAACTGCTTTCGGAGTTTGCGCCGAAGCTCAGACGAATACTCGGGACGGCGCGGCTCGGCATCGGAGACCTGCTCATTTGTGTGGGGGCCGCGCTCGCGAGTTTTGCATCTAACGAGGTCCTGAAGTTCGTCGAGCGCTACCGCTTTAAGCCAGGGGAATTGAAGGCGGGCGCTGAAGAGACCGCGCCAGGCTATCCGGGAGAAACCTATGAGTAAGGATTTCGTTTTCACATCGAGGTCTGTGACCGGCGGACACCCGGACAAGCTGTGCGATCAAATTAGTGACGCCCTCGTGGGGCAGTTTCTGCGACAGGACCCTATGGCCATGATCAATGCCCAGTGCGCGGTGGCTACGGGCGTCCTCTTTATTGCGGTCAGGTTCGACTCCACCGCAACAGTCGACATCCAAAATATAGCCAGGCAAATCGTACGGGAAGCCGGTTATGACGACGATGATTTCAATGCCCGCACCTGCACGATAATGACCAACATAATGGAGACGCGCGGCGACAGAAGGACGCAAAAGCCCGGCGGGAGTGAAGAAGACATCGAAGGATTGGTGGTAAGCGACCAGTGCATGGTGTTCGGATTTGCCTGCGCCCATAACGCGACGCTGATGCCTCATCCCATATATCTGGCTCACAAACTTGCCCGCCGCATGGAAGTCGTCCGGCGTGAAGCGATCGTCCCGCATCTTGCTCCTGAAGCTAAAGCCCAGGTGGGCGTGGAATACCGCAATCGCCGGCCTCATAGGATTTACAGCATCAATCTGATCGCCAGCCAGAAAATGGCCCGGACGCCTTCGCTCAAAGAATTGCGGGAAGATCTGATGCGAAATGTAATCGGGGCGGCGTTTTCGAACGAGGAGATCAGGCCCGACTCCGCGACACGCATAGACATCAATGCCGAAGGGGTATTTCTCAAGGGAGGGCCTGCCGTCCATTCAGGCCTGACAGGTCGAAAGTCTGGTGACGATACCTACGGCGACTATGCGCGGCACACCGGGATGGCTCTGAGCGGAAAGGACCCTACGCGAATCGGCCGCACGGGAACTTATGCCGCGAGATATGCGGCCAAGAATGTCGTCGCCGCGGGGCTGGCGGATGAGTGCGAAGTCCAGCTGAGCTACACGTCAGGTCTTGCAGGCCCGATCAGCCTCCAGGTCGAGACGTTCGGCACCGGCCGTGTGTCAGATCAGGAGATAGTCAAACGGATCAGCGAAAATTTCGACTTTCGACTGGGCGCGATAATACGTGATTTTGATCTGCGCACCCTGCCGACGAAGTATGAGGACGGTTTCTATCAGAGGCTTGCCGTGTACGGGCACCTGGGCAGGGGCGATATGGACTTGCCTTGGGAAAGGATCGATAGAAAAGACGCTCTTATGAGTTGAACGACGGCCTTTAAGATCACATCTATCTAAGGGGGTGCGAAATGGCGATTTTTGCAGAGAATGGACGCAATACGCTTATAGGGTTTGCGCTTGGCGTCGGCGCAACAGTGCTTGCGCGTCAATTTTTGCCGGTGTTGAAGGAGGTCGGCAGGCCGCTCGCGAAAGCGACAATCAAATCCGGCATCTCCACATACGAAAAAGCGAGAGAGGCTATTGCAGAGATGAGCGAAACAGTAGAAGACCTTGTCGCCGAGGCCGTCTCTGAATTGATTACGGAAGAGGCGAAAAAGGCGGCTGATCTCGCATCATCCGCAAGCCCGGAATCGAACGGAGGCCAGTGATGCCGCCAACTTCGTTTATAGCTCACCAGATGCCGGGCAGGACAAGAATCCGCATTCCTGCAATGCGCCGCAATGACGCTTATTTCCAGAACGTGCAGAAAGCCCTGCAGGAGTGTAATGGGGTGGCCGGGGTTGAGACAAATCCGCTGACGGCAAGCGTCCTCGTTTACCATTTTTCGAGTCTGGATAAGATAAAAGAGTTCGCTGAAGGGCGAAATCTGTTTCTGATCGAGGCGAAGCCTGAGTCATCAGAATCTCTACCGTCAGAACGCATCTCCGCGCAATTGAAATCTCTCGACCAGCGAATAATGGAGATCACCGGAGGAAGGCTTGACGGAAAGGAAGCGGCCTTTTCGGGACTGCTGCTGGCGGCCGCGTACCAGGTGTTTAAAGGAAGCGTGTTGCCGGCTGGCGCAACGCTGGTATGGTATGCGCTGATCCTCATGACCCAGAAGCAGGGCGGCGATTTGCGCGGGTAGCGCGGGCCAATCAGGTCCATAGATCAATCCCCGCAGGCAATTCACAGCGTTGTTTAGAAACGCCGGTTGGAACCGGAATCGAAAAGTTGAGGGCGATAACTGGAGCGTAATCGGCAAAGATGGAGGAAACATGCAAGACGAGATCAAAAGGGAAACTTGGACGGAGTATTTCAAAGGATTCAGCAAGCGCAATCAGGCGCGTCCGACCAAGTTGGAGGTCTTCGGCGAAATCGGCGCGCAGCTCGAAGAGCGGCATTTGCCGCTCGCCGGCGTGAGCGTTGAAGATTCGGGCAAAGACGCGCCCCGCGTCGAGATTATGCTCGGCGGCGGCGGCGATGATCCGCGCCATCTAACTCATACCATCACGCGGGTCAATCGCGTGATGCGGAAGCTCGGCGCCGATGGCCGCGATGATGCGGTCGAATTCGAGGACGCCGGCGGAACAAAAACCGTCCTACAATTCGAGGCCCTGACCGAGTTGAAAGCCTCTTCCTGATCACGAGCAGAGTGTGTCGTTTGATCTAAACACCATCAGAGGGCTCTCTGAAAGAGAGGCTGCTGAGAGGTTGAAAGCGGAAGGTTATAACGAACTCCCTTCGGCTAAACAGCGTAATCTATTCGCCATCGCCCTCGCAGTCGCGCGCGAACCGATGTTCCTTCTGCTGGTTGCCGGCGGCGCGGTCTATCTTATCCTCGGCGATGTGCAAGAGGCGTTGATGCTGCTCGCCTTCGTCTTCATTATTATAGGGATCACTTTTTACCAGGAACATAAAACCGAGCGAGTCCTGGAAACGTTACGCGATCTTTCCAGCCCGCGCGCGCTCGTCATCCGCGATGGCCAACAAAAGCGGATTGCCGGCCGTGAAGTGGCGCGTGGCGACATCGTGGCGCTCAATGAAGGAGATCGCGTGCCGGCCGATGCGGCGCTTTTGTCGTCAACCAACCTCTCGGTCAATGAATCATTATTGACTGGCGAAGCCATCCCCGTGCGCAAAATCGCCTGGGACGGCGTGACGGAGATGAGTCGCCCGGGTGGCGACAATCTGCCTTTCGTTTACTCTGGCACGCTGGTGGTTCAAGGCCGGGGTATTGCCCAGGCGCAGGCGACCGGCGTACGCGCTGAAATGGGAAAGATTGGCAAGGCGCTGCAAACGGCTGCAACTGAAGAGACCTTGCTGAAGAAGGAGACCCGGCGGATGGTCCGCTTCTTTTCGGTTGTGGGCTTATCTTTTTTCCAGCAACTGCTTCAAGACCAGGGCGCTATTGTGCGCTTCATCCCGCGCCGCGTAGATCAGTGTGATCGTGCCCTCTTTGGCTTTGCGCTTGAGCAGCTTGATCAGATCGGTTTTCTGCCTGAGTTCTTTTAGATAACGCTGGCGGAACTCAACCCACCTGTCCGGGTCATGCCCAAACCACTTCCTCAGCTCAGCGCTTGGCGCGACATCCTTCAGCCATAGGTCGAGTTTCGCCTGCTCTTTGGCCAGGCCGCGCGGCCAGAGCCGCTCGACCAGTATCCGCTCGCCATCATCTTTGGCCAGTTTTTCGTAGGCCCGTTTTAGCTTGATCATCTCGAGGCGCCATTTACAGTCTGCGCCGCGCAATACCTTTTGATAGTATTGCAAGCGGCATTCCGCACATATGAAGCATGTTAGACGCCAACCCGGATTATATACCGGCGGCTGCGATGCAGCGGCGGAGGCGAGTTGCAGACTTCAACAGATCGAGGAAACGCTCAAGCGATCTATCGCTCACAAGCCGCGAAGGGGCGCCACACCGGATCGAAACTGGTGGACGCGCAGGCTTGACGCTCTGCTCGCGGCTACACGGCGCTACGCCCCTCCGCTTCATTGGCTGTGGGTCGTAGCAGTCGCCCTCGGCTTTTTCATTTACGCACAGCTGGCTGCTGCGACTGTGCGACTGTCGGTCGCGGGCGAGCGGCGGTGGCCGGATGTCCCTTCGCCTTGCGTTCTGGCGATGTGGCACGGATGCGCGAACTCATGGCTTGTTGTCGTGGCGCGCCGCAAGCCGCGGCCGCCAATGGCGATTATGGTCGCGCGCGATCCGAGCGGCGATTGCCTGGCGCTCTTCTGCCGATTGCTCGGGTTGCGCGTCGTGAGAGGCGAAGGCGGTGAAAGGGGATGGGAAGCGCTGGCCGAACTAGCGCGAGAGATGGCGCGCGGCTGTTGCGCCGTGATCACGGCGGATGGCAGAGGCCCCTCTCGCGTCGCGAAGGTCGGCGCGGTGGCGCTCGCATCGGCGACTGGAGCGCCGCTGATGCCGGTCGGCACGGATTGTCGCCCGGCGATCTACGAGCGGCACAAATGGGATCGAGTGCGAACGCCGCTACCATTCGGTCGGGTCGCTATTGCGCTCGGCCAACCGCGCGATTACCCGGCCCTGGCCGATCTGACGCCAACCGAGGAGGCTCGGCGCCGGCTGCAAGATGCGCTCAATGAAGTCGCCGCGACAGCCATGCGCGCTATAGGAATGAGCGCCAATGACTGAAGCGCGAAGAGAACGGAGATAAGTCAATAGACGCCATGCTGTGCTAGAATGCCGTTCGAAAGGAGAAAAGAGATGGCCAAAGTTACGATTAGATACCCGGAACATTCCGCCGAAGACCGCAAGCGTCTGTTGCATGAATTGAAAGAGCGATTCGACATCAACGAAAGCATCGAATCGCTGATTGCGGAGATGAATGCCTTCGAGTCGAAGTACGGAATGAGCACGGTCGAGTTTTACGCTCGTTTCGTGGCGGGCAAGATGGGCGACAGCCGCGATTTCATCAAGTGGGCCGGCGACTTCGAGGATTATCATGAACTGCTTCGCGACCACTTTCGACGCTATTACGACGCTGCCTGAGCGCAAGCGCCCTCCTTATGCGCGACGTTTCTCAATATTTCGATCTCCTCGAAAAGACGCTCGACTCGAACCTCGCCGACTCGGCTGAAGTAGAGTTTGACCGAAGAGACCATGCGCACGGAGTGATTGAAGGCGTACTTTACTTCGCCGATGGTTCACGACTGGAGTTTACGGAAAGGATCTTGGTCGAAAAGTCGCGCCCTGTGAAACGCGGCTACCGCTATCAATATATTCGTCGTGGCGCGGCTGTATTTCGATATGACAACGCGGCGCATCATCCTCACATCTCCACTTTCCCCCATCACAAACACGTTGGTAACAAGATGCTGCCGGCGATCGAGCCGACCTTAAAGCAGGTGTTGGATGAGGTGAACGAGCTGTTGCAAAAAGGCGCCGATCAACCATCGTCCCGACCTCAAAAACGCCGACAGCGCAAACCTCAAAGCTAATTACCCCAGCCGCCTTTCCATCAAGCGACGTTTGAACACCTCCACAAGCAGCAGGTATGTGCCGGTCGCCGCGATCAGGAAAAGGAAAAACGCGGCAGGCAGAGGAGTAAATCCCAGCCACTCGGCCAGCGGCGTGCAGGGGAGCGTTACGCCGACCAGAACGATCAGCGACGTGGTCGCCGACAACGCCGCGCTCGGCCTGCTCCTCAGCGGGCTACCGGCCGTGCGAATGACGAAGATCACTAGCGTCTGCGTCGCCAGCGATTCGACGAACCAGCCCGTGTGAAAGAACTGCTCGGAGGCGTGGAAGACCTTGAGCAGCGCGTAAAAGTCAGGAAGTCGTAAAGCGAGCTGATCGGCCCGATGTAGATCATGAAGTCGCGGATCAGACGAATGTCTCAGCGGTGCGGCTTGCGAATGAACGTCTGGTCGACGTTGTCGGTCGGGATCGTGACCTGCGCCACGTCATAAAGGAAGTTGTTGAGCAGAATCTGCGTGGGCAGCATAGGCAGGAATGGCAGGAAGAGCGAAGCCCCGGCCATACTGAACATGTTGCCGAAATTAGAACTCGTCCCCATCAGCAGGTACTTCATCACGTTTCCGAACGTGTCCTTCGCCAAAACCTCATTGACCTTTATTTTCAATAGCTTAAAAAACGAGACCTAACATTATTAGCCGATGTTAGCTGAAGCCAAGGTGAAGCGTTTTGCGGCAAAATGAAGTTATGGCGAAGGATAGGCGGACCACGATGGAAATGACCACAATGATGATGCGATTCCGGTCGCGCGCGCCATCCTTTCGCCAGAAGTTTTCGAGGTGAGAATCATAGGTTTTCAGGCGATTGACCCTGATTGGAACAAACTCGACTGGGATGCCCGTCAGTATTGAGCGCGTAATGAAGGCGCGCTGCTATAGATAGCGGTGAAGGGCTCCTACTAATTCTGATCCCCTTCCGCCTTGGAAAGACGCAGCAAATCAAGAGCATCAGCCGCTCTGCGAGCTGTATCTACATTTGCGTTCAGGTAACGCCACATCATTGCCGGCGTAGTATGACCGGATACTCGCATCACCTCAGCAGGTTGCATTCCGGCTTCGATCATCCGCGTAATCGCCGTATGACGCAGATCGTGAAATCTTAAGTCTTGAATGCCCGCCTCTTTACGTGCCGCTAAAAAACTCCTTTTGAAGTTGTTTTTGATTCCGAAAACGAGGCTCTGCGGATCTTCCGTAGAATTTTCCCATAGCCGTCTTAGTTCTGTAACGAGGCGCGATGTCATTGCTACAGTTCGAGAGCGAGCCGTCTTTGTATTGAAAGCTTCGATTTCGATAGAGCGATTCGTGAAGCTCACATTGCGCCATTTCAATGTTAGTAGTTCCCCTCTTCGCATCCCGGTATCGACAGCAGTAATAATGATTGGGCGGAGATGTTTCCGCGTATCAACTTCGCAAGCTTTCAACAATCGTTCCTCTTCTTCAAAAGTCATCACTCGCTCGCGTTGCGCTTCATCTGCCCTACAGATGAGTGGCGCGCCACTATTGAAAGGGTTCTTTGAAATCCAACTCTGTCTATGCGCGAAGTTCAGAATTGCCCGCAGTAGTTCCAGTTCACGATTTACCGCTGCGATAGTTCTTTCCTCTCGCTGTGGGTTCTTTCAATCGCCGCAGCTTGAAAGTTTCAATATCCGCGTGAGTAATACTTCGAACCTTTCGACGGCCGAAGTATCCGATCAAAACATTCAGAAATCCCAGAGGGGTTTTAAATGACCGCAAGCCCGCGACCTTGCGTTTATTGACATATTGCGCCGGGATTAACTTGACCTCTTTATACTTTTCGGCCAAGGTCTTGAAAGTTAGCCTGTCACCTTCAATCGCTTTTTCGCCGCGATCCTCGATTGAACGTAAAATCTCCGATCTCTTCTGATTCGCTTCGGTTTTGGTCGTACAGTAGCGCCTTATTATCCTTCGTTTACCAGATTCATCTGTAAAGTCTAGTCGCGCTACCCAGGACTTCCCTTCCTTATAAACATAGCCATGTTTCTGCTTCATATACTTTCCATTCGTAACAATCATTACTAACTTACTGACGCACTGACAGACGCACTGAATTGAACAAATGAGAGTATAGCAGAAATTTCGAGGAAGGTTTAATCTGCACATGTCTAAATTTATGAATAGTTTAGACATATACAGAAAAATCAAGAAAAATAGCGGGAACTGGCTTTTAACCAGTGGGTCGATGGTTCGAGTCCATCACGGCTCATCTTTAAATTCAATAACTTAGCCGATGTGAAAGCATCGGCTTTTTCTTTTGGTCCCACATTCAGTCCCACATACTCCATACTTTTCACTTCCCTATTG